>DNGT01000280.1 GCA_003486165.1 Desulfobacteraceae bacterium | reverse complement strand
CACTCAAACAGCATCCGATTTAAAAAAAGATCATCCATTTCGCTATATTCAAGGATTTAGGAGAAAAACTCCCCGACCGGTCAGATAATTGTAACTCAAATTTTTCGATCTTTAACTCTGCTGTTAAAAAGTCCGCCAAGTTTTAACCCTATTCATTCATATTGCCGCCAATGATCGATGGTATTGGCATAATAACGCATAATGGTTTCTTCTGCGGATACCGCTTTGAAGTGGTCGCCGGATGCTGTCACCATGCGTCGCAGCGTCATCAAGTCGATTGCGTCGACAATGTCGAGAGCGCGTGTGCTTCGGGACATCTCAAATACCGGTGCACCACGGGCCTGCAGTTCGTTTATCAGTCGGTTGCTGCGTTCCTCAATATCTAAAATATTGAGTTCAGTGTCCATGGCTTCTAAAAATACCGTAGACATCAGAGATACTGGCAATACCGGAACGACCTCGGAAATGGCGGACATTAGCCGATGACACAGCTTTTCAACCTCTGGAAACCGATCGGCCCTTGGGAGCCGGCTGAAATTTAATCCTTGATCCTGGCAATAGGCTTTGGCCGACACAGGCGTACCAAAATTGACACAGGCATAACCATAGCGACGCCAACGGCTGAGTATCATCAACACGAGACTGCGTCTGATAAATTTTAAGGTCGTTCGACATACAAACCACCAGCTTCTCTTTTCCGCAGCCGGGTCGAAGGTACGCAGCAAGCTACGATCCTCGAGGGTTCGATCATAATTTATACCTACCGGAATGAACACGACATCGCGGTCAGTGGCCGGATCAAAACGGCGCAGCATGTAGTCTATCAATCCAAGTTTGGGTGTTTGCAGTCTGCCGTCGCGGCTTAGACCCCCTTCCAGAAAAACAGCCTGACAAACACCTTCACGGGTTGCCATGTGAATATAACGTTCCAAGACCCGCCGGTATAGTGGATTGCCGGAATTGCGACGGACAAAAAAGGCTCCCATGGCACGGACCAGCATCTGTAACGGCCAGATTTTTGCCCATTCCCCTACTGCATAGGAAAGGGTTGTCCGCTCAGCCGCCAGAAAGGCCACCAGGATATAGTCCATATTGGAGCGGTGATTCATGACAAACACAACAGTGGCGTTCGGATCAATGGAAAGATATTGCTCATCTTCAATCAGTCCCACACGCACACGATAAAGAAGTCGTGCTATTTTTTTAGCAAACCAGTAGCCGATCCGAAAATAGAGATATGCATTGAATGAAGGCACAATTTCACGGGCATAGGTTACGACCTTTTTCTGAACTACTTCCAGGGGCATGTCGTGTTGCCGGGCGTGATTCTGAATTTCTTCCACGACTTTGGGATCGTAGACCAACCGGTCGATGAGGACCTGTCTTTTAGTCAGCTGAAATGGCCGGATTTCGATATGCAGTCGGGTACCGATCTCGTCTAATACCCGGTTAATACGCCGACGCAAAAACCAGCGGGTGCTGGGGATTAATATCCGATCGAGCACAGCCAAGACGGCTATGATCACCAGCAGAATAAAAAGCCAGATGGAGATGGTAATTTGACCGGTCATTGGGTTTCGCTTTTCGGGTCAAAAACAACATTACAAACGGATTTTAGATTATCATGTCTTTGAGATGATGCTGCAAGTGGCGTAAGTAGTCCCTTACAACAAACTCCAGTGTAACGGGCTCGCCTTTTCCGATGTTACAAGGTGAAGATTCAGCATCCTCCGGTATGCATTCTATAATATGACTCAAATGGCTGTTGTAGGCAGACCAAAATTTGACCAAAAAAGACCAAGACATTTCATTGTAACGCTGAATTCGAACCCATTCATCTTGATCATATGTTGGGAACTGNNCCGTTGAAATAAGGGATCGAATTTGCCGGGCAATATCTTTCATGTCAGTTTCCCTTGAGTGCATAAAGGTGATAAGTGAGGATCTTGGTTATAAAATATGGGGAATCACGATAGTTCAATATTTCAGGATTACCCATGGAAAATTATCGTATACGGAAATTAAGGATTGACCAACTCTTTGGATCACATATAACCGTGTCGCGCACCAGCGCATCTGACAATGGATTCAAGCTTGTCGTTTCGATAACATGCCAGGACTGGAATTGAACGTTCGTCGGATGTTCTTTTCAATTTGTGGAGATATTCTACGGTAGCATATATAACTTCCTTTTCCAGCTGAAAACGGACTGCAAACTCTTCAACCGAAAACTTTCCCCAGTCTTCCATGATCTCTTCAACTTGTTCAACCGTCGGCAGTTTTTTGTTTTCAAGATCAGACATATTTTTATACCTTAAGATCGTTAAAATTTTATAAATTACTTTTTTTCAAAACGTGAGTTGATATTACCACTATCCAAATACAGACTGAATTGCAAATGTTATATAAAGGTGATGAGGAAACAGGTCCAATTTTAAATCGTTATACAAGATTTGATCCCGATCAGCCTTCTACTTCTTGTAGTCTGGTCTGAGGCTCTTCAACATAATGCCAATTATTATTTTACCTCCTAAAAAATTAAGGTGAGCGCATACATGAATGACGGATGTTTTAAAATGAGGTGCCCACACCGATACCAAAATGGATCATCGGTCGAGTTCGCATTCCTTTTGGCCAAAGCTTGATCTCTATGAGTTCTACCGAGGGATAGATGTATTCGAAACCACCAATAGGCCCAACTTTACTCCCTTTGATTGTCCCCACTACTGTGAGCAGAATACCTTTTTGATAGACAGCGGGATCAAGAAGCTGCTTGGTTTGGACAATAAAGCGGCCCTCGGATTGATCTGGATTCACGGGCCGACCCCCGGTGTCAAGGGCAAGTTGCAGGACGAAGAGTTCGGATAGGGAAGGCGAGGTTTTAGCTTCTATAACCCTGCCACCGAACATGATCACCTCGCCTTTATGGGCATCCGGCGTCTTTTGCAGCGCCGAGAATGTACCCGTATATGTGACCATTGATCGCGAATGCTTGGTAATCCCTGCGGTGCAACCCAACACGAACATAATGAAAAAAATACAGATAATGAACCTGGCATGTTTGGGTATCATGTTCTTTTCCTACTGGAAACAGAGGTAATAGTCAAATCTCAATTGTTTGTAAGTTTCGTTCCATGTGAATTCGATTAGGCAGTACTCATAAGAGTATGAAAGGATTGATTGCACCGAAAGATGTGCATTCATGCACATCTTTCGGTGCATTAGCAGGTGAAATCCAATAAATTGTCCACCTAAAAACCAGACAGCACGCTAAACTTGTATTTCTCAAATTGACATCTTTATTTACTGTTCAGCGTTCGAATACATCAACTATTGTTAATTAAAACAAATCCATATGCGTTATTATATGTTTTTGGAAAATGATGTGTCTTTAAACCCTTTCAAAAACAGAACGTTTTTGGCACAAAATTTGCGAAATGGAGCAAAGTGACGTTATGGAAATGAAGTTAAAAATAAATATCAGGTATCTAAATCAAGGTTTTACAATGGTAGAACTTTTGGTTGCCATGGTTGTTGCTCTTCTTGCCCTGGGAGCAATTTATTCTACATTGTTAAACCAGCATAAATCTTATGTGGTTCAGGAAGAGACCTCTGCTATGAACCAGAATTTAAGAATTGCCCTGTTTTACATGCAAAGAGAAATTCGAATGGCCGGGTGTGATCCCACCGGTAATGCCAATGCAAGGATCAAAACAGCAAACGCAACGTCGATCAATTTTACCGAAGATGTCGGAGGGGATCTTGACGGCAGTGATTCGGACGGAGATACGGACGATGCGAATGAAGATATTACCTATTGTCTTAAAGCAAACAATCTTGTGAAAAATACCGGTGGAGGGAATCAGATGGTGGTTCAGAATATCGATGCCCTCGATTTTGTTTATCTTGACGGGTCTTCACCCCCCGTTGTGCTGAACCCGAAAGGCAGCGATGTTGCCGAAGAAAATATGAATCAAATCAGATCGGTGGAGATAACCATGGTGGCCCGGACAGACAGGACCACGTTGGCTTCCCCAAATAATAACGCGTACCTTAACCAGCGGGGATGGGAGATTTTAGAACCACAGAATGACAATTTCAGCCGCAGAAGTTTAACCGTTTGGATTAAATGCCGAAATTTAGGCCTATAGGATAATACTCGAGATTGGATAACGCATATATAATGAATGCAAAGATTCAGATGGAAACATCGAAAAAAGAAAACGGGTATACGCTTATAGAGGTGCTCATTGCCCTTACAATTTTTTCAGTAGGGATGCTGGCCATCGCAGGCATGCAGACCTCAGCCATCAGGATGAATTCCACCGCCGGCAAACTTACAGATCTCAGTACATGGGGCATGGACAAGATTGAAGAACTATCAGCGCTTTCGTATGATGATCCCTTACTGGACTCAGCCGGCAATCCGCATCAGGAAATATTAGGAAATTATACCATTTCATGGACAATAATTGACGACAATCCGGTGACAAACACCAAGAACATTACTGTAACGGTTACCGGACAAGGTAAAAGAGCGGAGTTTTGTATTCTTAAACCAGATGTCTAATCGAACTTAGGGTCTGCGCCCCAATGAAGATAATGGGATTTTATGAAACAAAAATATCAGTTAGACAATGAGAAGGGTTCTGTAATGGCTCTCAGCATGGTTTTGTTGGTGTTGCTGACAATTCTGGGTATTGCAGTATTAACTTCATCAAGCATTGACACTCAGATCGCAGGAAATGAGCTGAGGCATAAACTGGCGTTTTACGCAGCCGAATCTGCAACAGCCTATGTGACATGGAGCCCCGATTTATACGGCCCTGACAATATCACAGCAGGTACTCCTCATTATTTTCCAAACAACACAGTTCCTTATGTAGGAATTACTTCCGGTCTTCCCACAGCGCTATCGATTAATGCGAACCAATCGTTCAATGGAGAAGTTGAATATGACAGCCCATTATCGCCTCCCAGAGGATCCGGGTATTCGGTGGGTAAATTCAAAGCACATCAGTATCAGATGGTATGCAACGGATATAGCTCTAAAGAGACCACCAAAAATATCGTGGTTGGGTTTTTTCGTATCGGTTTTTAACCAATCCTGAGCGATTTCCGATCTTACCGCATCTTCTTCGTTGAAGCGCATTTGCAATAGATTACACTATGGCTCCATGCGCTTCGTCTTGAATCTGCAGCAACCTCGGAAACCGCTCAATTAGGTTTCGATAGTAGGTTAGAAAAAATATAGTGAAAACAGAGGAATAATTATGAAAACAATAAAACATTTCGGATTCACAACACTATGGGTCATATTTTGCCTTGTATTTACGGGATATCCGGTTTTTGCGGATGATGCCTGTGTTTTTTCGGTGACCGCCGATGATCAGTCACCCAATATCATTCTTTTGCCGGATAGCGGGACCGAGATGGAACAAATGGTTGGGCGCACGGGTATCGATTACACACCTGTCGCAGCACCGGAACAAGATGCAGTTAAAGTCCCGGGAAGCGATATCCTTTCAGGGATCTGCACATTTATGGCGCCGGTTGTGCCTGCTGCAAAAACCATCAGCGGAGACAAAATTTATATGGCCTTTTTTAAACCCGGCGAAGGGAATTTCTGGGAAGGAAACGTCACCAAATATGGAATTTCGTCGGACAGCCGGATTGTCGATGCCAATGGTAATCCGGCCACGTGGCCCAATGGCGCCTTGAAGGTCGATGCCGTGCCTTACTGGGCGACCATCGACTGGGCCGATATTACCAAAAACAACTACATCCAAAGTTCAAACAGGAATATCTATACTTATCTGACAAGTTTGATTCGATTTGAGTCGACCAATGCAAAATTGACAGCCACCATCCTTGGAAATCCAACCAGAAGTACGTCAGATATCATCAATTATGTTCGAGGGGCGGATGTCCTCGATGAGGACGCTGACAGTGATGTTAGAGAAAACAGATCAATAATTACAGGTGATGTCCTTCACAGCGAACCGTCTATTTTTCAATACAGATATGCTGACGGTACTTCCAAGACAATGGTCTATTTTGGCGCAAACGATGGGATGCTTCACGCGGTGTTAGATGTAACAGAGAGTTCAGGGGTTCCTCCGACCGTGACATCCCATGGCACTGAGGAGTGGGCTTTTATCCCCCCTGATCAATTGCCGCGCTTAAAAGAGATGATAGAAGGTGTTGGTCATCAGAGTTATATAGACGCCACCCCAAAGATTTATTTTAAGGACATCGACCAAGATGGTGTCGTAGATACGGGCCATGGAGATAAAGTTGTTCTTATATGCGGCGAAAGGAAGGGGGGCAGCAGTTACTTTGCATTGGATGTGACAGATCCTTCTTCTCCGCAATATCTTTGGAGGATCAACCAGTATGATGATTCCGGGCTCGGCTGGGCAGCCCCCACAACGCTCATTGCGGAGTTGGGTGAGACCTGGTCCGAGCCCCAATTCGGTGTTGTCAAGACCACAGATGAAGATACCATCGGAACGCCTGTATTTTTTATCGGCGGAGGGTATAGTTCAGACAATTCTTCAGGAAAGGCGGTGATTGCCGTTAATGTGCTGACCGGTGCTGTGGTGAAAAAGTTCACCACCGGCATGAATTACAGCTTTCCAAGTACAGTCCTTGTTATCGATGAAAATGACAATGGCTTTTTGGATAAAGTGTATGTGGGCGACCTTGGCGGCCAGATGTGGCGGTTTGCGAGTTTTACTGACAGTGGCGGTAATTCTTTGGCTTTTCCAAATTGTAATGAAAATATACATTCATGGACAGGACAGGTCTTCTTTAAAACAGATAATAACAACTCCAGGAAATTTTTCTATCCACCGAGTGTTACCCTCGAAAAAGGGTATGATATGGTGTTTATGGGAACAGGAGATCGGGAAAACGCCTGCTGTAACAATCGTAACAATGCTTGCAGTTTCACCGGACCTGATATCATCGCCGCCGTGAAAGAAACACATTCTTTAACCACCATTGTCGGCGGAACGGATCTGGCTGATATTACAGATCCAACAGCCACATCTCCCGATTTGCATACCGGCAAGGGCTGGTATATACGGCTGGTGGATGACAGTGGCAATGCTGTGGGTGAAAAGGTTCTTGCAGAAGGAACGGTTTTTTATAAAACATTTTATATTATTACATTTACGCCCAAAAACGATCCCGATGTGCCCGGAGGCGACGGCAAACTATATGCTCTGTCTTATTTAACGGGTGCAGCGGTCTTGGATTTTAATAATGATTCAAACTTGGAACGCATGTTAAACATCGGAAGAGGTATTCCTTCCAAACCGGTTACACTGATAACCAGGACCGGAACAAAATTATTGATTTCAGTGTTCGGTGAAAACCCGAGTAATGCCAGCCCGAGCCTTGGAGCAGGAGTTAAAAATATTGATCCACTGCTGCCGTCAATTAACTTATTTGTTAGATTCTGGAGGGAAGTTTTTTAATGACTATCTTAGATTTGCCTCATTCACTATGTTAGTGTTGACGATATGGAATTTCACAATATGTTATTCCTTTTTTAGGATTAACGCCATTTTTTGCCAAAAACATGGTTAATGAGTTCATGGAAATGTTAATATTAGGTGTCGGACCAAGAAAAATATGCTCTAAAGCAATGGGTCTGTCTTTTTCCTGTAATAGCTTGAACTCAACGTAAGGCACCAGCATCGAAGTCCCTTCCCTGAATAATACCGGAGATGTCACATAATCAGTCAAAGCAGGCGAGACAATACGCCACTCCTCTTCCTCTTGGAACGAGGGATGCTTTAAAATAGCTGCAATACGGAGAAGATCACTTTCTATTCTTTCGAAGACGTCATGATAATATTGAGGGTTGTGTTTTTCGGACACTTTTGTATTTTTATTAAACTCTTGTGATAGGGCCTCAACGGCATCGACAACTAGTTTAATGAGCCGGCGTTGATCGGCTATATTATAAATGCACTTGCCGATTTGAAATGATTGTTCATTAGCGCATTTCAAAATGTAGTTCGGATTAAAACCGAGGCTTACCCCTTTTCCCAACTTACTGTATCCTCGCCATTGACTGAGAAGGTTACCGTTAGACCTAAATGAGGCGGCAAACAGCATATGCCCGTTTGTTATTCGATGTGTTACCCACTCCAAAAACTGATTCAGCAAGTTTGGCTTTGCATGACCGGCAGTAATTCTTTGCGTGATTTCCATTCGAATTAGATCAGCCGTATGTTTAAGCTCTGCCGAATCATTCATGTATCTAATATCACTGGCCCAAAGCACTTGACTATCGACAATACCCACCAGTCCTGTAAAGGTCGTATAGTGATATAATGTTTCCTTGGGAATGTCTGAATAGAGGTTTTTGGTGATAGCTTTAATCATTTTTGATATCAAATTTTGAAATATAATGCCGAACCCTATTCATATAGATTTTCTTTTTACCATCAATTGTCAAATCAATTCTACATTTTTGACCATAATATGGTCTTAAAACAGTAGGATTCGTTTTTCCATTATAGTTGCGGATGTCTCTTTCCGTAAAGCAAAACGTACCCCTTTTTCAAGATTTGCTCCTGTTATCTGTTGTAACTATCCTATTATATTATCCCTTTAGAAATGTATGCTTTCAAGCCCTTAAATATTCTCCTGACAATTCTTTTCAAGTTGTGTTATAATTTTATAATTTATTTATTTAAGAAGTCGGGAAGCGTCATCTTGAAAGCATTGCAGACCGTGTCACCAACATCGCCGAAGAAGTTATTTCCCTGATAGAAGGCGAAATTGTCCGAAAAAAAATCCGGGGACTAAGTACCATGCTTCATGTCAAAGAAATTCAGGCCAAAAGCGTTCTCAACAAGTCAAAGGTTTTTGACTATTGCCTGAATCCTTATACCGGTTGCCAGATCAATTGCAGATATTGCTATGCACGTTTGTTTATGAAACGGTATTCCGGACACAAAGAGGCCTGGGGCGATTTTGTGGATGTTAAAATTAATGCTCCGGAAGTTTTGCAAAAGCAGTTGAATAAAGCCAAAAGAGGGATCGTCTGGATTTCCTCGGTTTGTGATCCCTATCAACCCCTGGAAGCAACCTATGAATTGACCAGGCGCTGTTTAAAAGAACTCGTCAAAAAACAGTTCCCGGTCAATATTCAGACAAAGTCTGAACTCGTTTTAAGGGATCTGGATGTATTTAAAAAATTCGAGGAAATAGAGGTGGGATTTACCATCACCACCGATGATGAAAAGGTGGCAAAATTATTTGAGCCCAAGGCAAGCCCGGTAAAAGACAGATTGACGGCCTTGGCGAAAATTCACTCCTCCGGAATTAAAACATTTGTTTTCATCGGACCGCTGCTGCCCGGAAATCCGGAAAAGCTGATCGAAAATCTTGCAGAAAAGGCGGATACGATTTTTATCGATAAGATGAACTATCTAAATTCAATCAAGGGATTTTATCACAGGTTCGGGCTCAACAGGGGAACCACGGACGAATTCTTCAAGGAATATAAGGAAAGACTCGCTTCCGAATTATTGAAAAAAAAAATGAAATTTCAAGTCCTGTTTTAGACTTTTCATAATTTATTCTTCAATCTACCGCTTTGGAAAATTGATCTTTCTTTTTTCGGGATCCTTCTGTTGACGAAAAAAAATTGCAATATGACCAATCATCCCCACCAACTCAGAGGTGGTTTCTTTTTCAATGGCGCAGGCGATCTCTTCTTTCTGACCTTTTTCCTTGAAATCAATAAATTTTACCTTAATAAGCTCATGTTTTTCCAATGACTCATCTACAGCTTTGGATACAGTAGGGGAGAGTCCTTTCTGGCCGACAAAAACCAGTGGTTTCATACCGTGGACCAGCCCCTTAAGATATTTCTTCTGATAACCTTTCAGTTTTTCCACATATACCTCCGTTTTTGGATCTGTCCGCCCAATGATTCTGCAGCCAAGTTAAGGAATCGATTTGTCTTGATATTTCCGTAACCCGCCTCCCATTCACGATATGAACGGCACAAAAAAAGGCAAGCGCTCATTGTTGCAGCCCAAAGGTATCTCAGTGCATAGCCACATCATCGATCATGCAATCCCATTGGCCCTTGGGATCTAAATTCTCTACAATGAAAGTGCTTGCCATATATAAAAACACTCTTAAAATTAACAGCATCTTTTATAGGTATCCGGGCACCAGAGTGAGCACATTTAACATATTGAATGTCTTCTTTTTTCATAATCCTCCTAAAAAGAATATGAATATTTATCTTCCTCTTGGCATTTCTTAGGTTTGTATATGGATGGCCCCATTTATCATATCTTGAATCAAACAAGACCAATTTTTGATCATTGTCAAATCATCTTTATCCAAGGAAAAATAATTTTGCCTAAAAATATTTAAATCTGCACAGATAATTGTGAAGTTATATACGGATTATTGGTATGATATGGATTCTATCATCATAAATCAAGGTTTAAGTGATAGAATAACTTTTCGATATCATATTAAAAAATGTTTTAATTCACTATTCAAGGAGGTGTTGAATACATTTAAAAGGAGCAAAAATAAAAGATAAATGCTATAAAGCAACTATTATGAGCGTATTATATTTCAAGGAGGATTTCGATGAAAGCTATTACATATGACGACATTCTCTTGGTACCGTCTTACAACCACTGGGAATCCAGAAAAGTTGTTGATATTTCAATGATATGCAAAAAGAAAAAACTTTCACTTAAACTACCGTTGATGACCGCAAACATGGACACCATCACCGAGACGGACATGGCCAATTATATCGGAGCTAAGGGTGGTATAGGCGTTTTACATCGTTATATGTCTATAGAAAAAAATGTGCGTATGTTTGAGGATTGCAGGTACCCGGCGTTTGTGTCTGTCGGCTGTGGTAGCGAAGATCTGGAACGGGTCGAAGCTTTGCGGGACGCCGGTGCAGATTTGTTTTGTATTGATGTGGCACATGCCCATGCTAAGTATGTGGGAAGAACTCTAAAGAGCATTCGCGAAATGCTTGGTGATGAAGCCTGTATCATGGCAGGAAATGTGGCAACTTATGCCGGAGCCGATCACCTTGCTTCATGCGGTGCCGATATCGTTAAAGTGGGTATCGGCGGCGGTTCGGTTTGCACGACAAGGATCAAGACGGGTTTCGGTGTGCCCAACCTAACAGCGATAAAAAACTGTTCACGGGTGGATCGCTCGGTTGTTGCCGATGGTGGTATCCGGTATCCAGGAGATATTGTCAAAGCGCTGGCTTTCGGAGCAGATTTCGTAATGTTGGGGAGCATGCTGGCAGGCACTCGGCCGACACCCGGACCCGTGATTTGTAAAGAAGATGCAAATGGAGAAGAGGTAAGGGTGAAAACCTACCGCGGAATGGCGAGCAGCGAAATCCAACAAGAATTCCATGGAGGTATTGCGGAGTGGAAAACCTCTGAAGGCGTTTCAATTGAGGTCCCCTACCGCGAAGACGAAGACAAGGTTATTACCGACATCATCGGCGGATTGCGCTCCGGCCTGACATACGGCGGTGCAGCCAATATTGCCGAGCTACAGAGGAAACTCGACTATCTCGAAATTACCTCATCGGGCCGAACGGAAAGTTTACCCCACAGGCTTCTTTAGTTAAATTGTGAACGTGTATTCACATTATTTTTGATTAAAATAGAAACAAACTTATTCTTATGGGTCGCGACGAATAGGTGAACATGGTTACAATCGATGGAGGTCAGAAATCAGGTTCCGGAACGATAGTAAGAGATGCCGTTCCGTTTTCAGTCTTAACAGGAGAGGAACTTTTTCTCACAAATATCAGGGCCAATCGCCCCAAACCCGGCTTGAGGGCACAGCATCTGCGGGGAATTGAAGCATCTGCTCACATTTGCCAAGGTGAACTGGCCCAAGCGAAAATCGGCTCGAAAGAAATCCGATTCAAACCCGGAAAAGGAATTCGTGGCGGCACGTTCGAGTGGGATATCGGAACGGCGGGCTCCACAACCATGCTGGTCCTCAGCGTGATACCCTTAGCTCTTTTCGCCGATAAACCGTCCCGTTATGAGATCACGGGCGGACTTTTTCAGGACTTCGCTCCATCAATTTATCACGTCAAATACGTCTTGTTAAGGATTTTGGAAACAATGGGTATCCATGTCGATATAAAAATTATCCGGCCAGGTTATGTTCCCAAGGGAAATGGTCAGATCGAAGTGAAGGTCTTTCCAATAAGAAAGATTATCAAACCGCTGATACTGGTTGACCGGGGAAAAACGACCGGTATAAAAGGCATTGCTCTTTCTTCACTGCTCCAAGAGAGAAAAGTCTCCGATAGGATGGCAAAAGAATGTCAAAGACGTTTAAATTCCAAGGGATATGTTCCAGATATTGAAATCCTTTATGATAATAAAAACAATCCGGTTTATCCAAGGACATCAATTCAGGCCGGAGCGTCCCTGGCAGTTTGGGCCGAAACAGATACCGGTTGCCTTATCGGATCTGACATGGCAGGCGCACCGGGGAGGCCCGCCGAATACATCGGGAAAAAAGTGGCCGATCATCTGATCGAAGTCCTTGAAACTGACGCAACGGTTGATGAGCACATAGCCGATCAGCTCATACCGTTCTGTGGGCTGGCCGACGGGTGGAGTTCGTATATAATACCCAAAATGACAGACCATATTGAAACTCGACTGTGGCTGGTCGAAAAGATGCTCGGCGCGAAAACAGAAGTGAAAGGCAATAGACTCCGTGTTAAAGGAATAGGGTACCGACGGTAACATATAATCTGCATTTAATATTTAACCGGGGCCATCCCTCGACTTCACCCTATTTCCTCCTCTGCATCATCACGAAAGTTGGATTTGTTGCAGAACCTCTTAAAGCCCAAACGAACTATTGGCTCAATTTATATGCCAAATTTGTATTTCTTTTCATAACCTGCAATTAAATCTTTGTAGGATACTAAAAAATCCTTTAAAAACTTANNTTAAGGATTGAGTGCACAGAAAAATGTGCACTCATGCACAATTTTCTGTGCATACAGGGATCAATAACGTGTGTTAATTAATCACCCTCTTCGATAAGAGCGATGATGGTGTTTTTAAACTGTGTAGCTGTTTTTGCAGATCCAGCTTGGAGTACCTCGGTTTCAAAACAGTCGGCAAAACATTCATATGGGGTTTTGTTTGGAACCATGAAGATCGTTAACTTAACGTTCGTTTTCCTTTCGGGGATTTCAGGGGGATTTGCCATGTCGTCCATTGGGATTGGCCAATTTTCGGTAGCCATCATTTCAAGGGATTCCATGAGGCCGTCCTGCCAATTTGAAAACGCCTCATCTTCATCTGCACCCATGGGTATGGCATCCAAACAGATCACCTCTTCCATTTCAGACACAATGTCGATGAGGTGTTCAAGCACGGCCCGGCTGGTGGTAATAAACAGCCCGGGGACCTGGGAGTCTTGCAACATAATAGATGCCCAGGCTTTTATCCGCTCTGTTGTCATGAAGTGACCTGGATCGTCTTTATCCCATTGTCTTCGCGCAACAGCCTGGGCATGATCGTCTTCATCTTCCCATTTGAGGTTTTTCATGAAATCGTCTTCCATGGCGTCAATATCCATCAGATCCTGGTCCAATTCTTTCTTTTGAAGGTCGAATTCCTGTGCCATGTGAAGAAATAGTTTGGCATTGAACAGGGGGTCAGGTTTTTCTTCAGGCGGGATTTGCTTTCCGATTTTTTTAAGATCCGACCGGATCTGTGAAGAAGCGCTTTCATCAAAAAAAGGAATTTTATTGGCCATGGCTGCTAAAAAAGCAGTTTCGGTTCCCTGGTGGATATTGACCCAGGCGCGATAGTCTTTGAGAATTTTGTCGAGAAATTCGCCGTTAATTTCTAAAGGGATGCGTATGTCAAGAATGCCTTCTCGAGACAGTTCTTGCATGTCTTCCGGTATTTTTGTACCGGAGATCTGATACACTGCTGTCTGACGAAAACAGGCGGATAGTGTTTTACCCACGGATTTTGGAATATAGGTAAACGGGAAGTATAAAGGTTTCATGGTTCCTCTTATGGAGACCTTTTAAAAACGTTCCCTGTTGCCCAATCCCGGCGTTAGGCTCAAATTTTAATCCTCGGAATACTTAATGTATGCTTGCCTGCCACATAGGTCTGGCAGATCGTACTGGGGTGGTTGAAATTTTCGCCTGCCTTGGTCTTGAACAAAATTGAACATTTTTAAAAGGTCTCTTTGGTTTAATGCTCTAATTCACATTCGGGTTCCAATTAAGTTGACCGCAGGCCAAAACCCGCGGAGAACACATATCATCGGGAAAAGAGCCATTTATGGATTGGAAACTATTTTTTGGTCTTTAATGATGATCCCTCGGGCCTCGAGCCGATCCCGGATTTTATCGGCCAGTTTCCAGTTTTTTTCAAGCCTTGCCTGTTCTCTTTCTTTGATGAGACGCTGCACGTCAGGATCATCAACCGCATCTTCAAAATGAAAAATTTTCAGCACAGCATCCAGATTGCGAAACGCATCTAAAATTTTCGACGCATCGTTGGTATCCAATCTGTTTTCAAGAACCAGAATGTTCACTTTTTTAACATTTTTGAATATGGAAGCCATGGCCTCTGAAATGTTCAGGTCGTCATCCATGGCACTGATAAATCCCTGCTTGATGTCGTACAGCAGTTGATCCAGTTCAGGGTATGGCGATCCGCCTAGTTTCATGTGTATGAGCGAGTTGATGCAGGAATCGAGCCGTTTTAAAGAGCGCTTTGCATCTTCGAGCCGCTCTTTGGAAAACGTGATCGGTTTTCGATAATGGCCGGAAATAAGCCAGTATCTTATCTCCCGTCCAGTGTAACCCATGTTCGTCAGGTCGGACAGAGTCTCCCCGGCGCCCTGTTCGTCAACTATTTTACCGTGAACAAGAACCCGGTCGCAGTGCATCCAATACTTGGCAAGGGGTTTTCCGGTCACCGCACCGGCAATGGCGATTTCGTTTTCGTGATGGGGGAAAACCAGCTCACGGCTGCTGGTATGAATATCATAGGTTTCTCCAAGATATTTCATGGCCATGGCCGTGCACTGAATATGCCATGAGGGACGGACGTTTCCCCAATCGGTCTTTGTGAAAATTCCCCGTTTGAGCTCTGAGAGCTTGGATCGTTTTAACAACGTAAAATCTCTGGGATTGTCCTTTTCATATTCATCCAGATCCACGGTGGCGCCTATTTTGATTTTGTCGAGATCAACCCCCGACAGCCGGCCGTAATCGGAAAAGCGGGAGATATCGAAATACAAGGATCTTAATTTTTCATATGCAAACCCCTTTTTCACCAGTTTTTCAGACAGCGACACCATGTCCTCGACATGCTCGCTGGCTTTGGGATAATTTGAGGCAGGCTTGATGTTCAGAATTTTTAGATCCTCTTTGAAGGAATCGATATGCTGAGCGGTGAATTCCGTTAAATCCAAACCTGCTTCTTCAGAGCCTTCGATGGTTTTGTCGTCCAGATCAGTGATGTTCATAATGTGTGTGACATTATACCCCCGGTATTCAAGATAACGGCACAAAAGATCGGAAAAGATAAAACGCCGGCATTGTCCCAGGTGCAGTCTTGCGTAAGCCGTGGGTCCGCAGGAATACATGGAGACCTTGCCCGGCAAAAGCGGTTCGAACGGCTCTTTGCTCCGGCTCATGGTATTGAAGAGATTGAGACTGACCTTTTCCTGCACCGCAAAAAGCGTGGTGCTGAGATACCGTTCTCCGCCATCCGGAAAAATCACCACAATGGTGCCGTCGATTATCTCTTGGGCTTTCTTTTGAGCGATCACCATGGCGGCGCCGCTGCTCATCCCCACAAAGATCCCTTCTTCTTTTGCTAGGCACCGAGTCATTTCAAAGGCTTCTTCATCGTCGATATTCACGATTTCATCCAAAAGTTTCTTTTCAAATATCTCCGGACGATACGCTTCTTTCATATTTTTCAGACCCTGGAGTTTATGCCCCAGATACGGTTCGACACCCACGATGCGGATGTCCGGATTATACTCTTTCATCCGACGGGTTAGACCCATCAGGGTTCCGCTGGTGCCCAGAGTGGCCACCACCATGGTTACTTTTCCGTTGGTTTGCTCCCAGATCTCCGGACCGGTTCCAAAATAGTGGGCCTGCCAGTTTGCAGGATTATTGAACTGATCGGCCATAAAATAGGTATCGGGGTTTTCCCGGGCCAGTCGATAGACCTCTTCAATGGCACCGTCGGTTCCCAGATGTCCCGGAGTCAGTAAAATATCCGCCCCCCGCGCCTTTAGAATTTTCTGGCGTTCAACACTGGCTGCATCGGACATGGTCAATAAAAGTTTATACCCCTTCACGGCACACACCAACGCCAGACCGATGCCGGTATTTCCGCTGGTAGCCTCGATAACGATTTTGTCCGGGGTCAGTTTGCCGGATTTCTCACCGTTTTCAATCATATACAGTGCGGCCCGGTCCTTGATGGAGCCGCCAGGATTCAGATATTCCAGCTTTGCTAGTATCTTTACATTCGGATTTGGGTTGAGATGCCTGATTTCAACAAGGGGCGTATTGCCGATGGCGTCAAGAATAGAAAACGTCATTTATCGATATCCCGTTTTTTCTGGGTTAGATCCTGCGGTTAATTTCTGAAGCCAAAATATGGATAATTTCCTCTCGAACCTCATGCTCATCCTTTGATGCATCGATGATGCGAAAGCGTTCGGGCTCAAGGCGTGAAAGTTCAAGATACCCTGCCCGAACCTTTTTGTGAAAAGAGAGCCTTTCTTCTTCAAACCGGGTCTCCTGACTGATCCGATTCCCATTATTTATCTGTTTCCAGGCCCGCTTCAGACCGATCTCAGGCGGTAGATCCAAAAGAAGTGTGATGTCGGGTTTCAAATTTTCGAATAACAGTTTGTGAATTTTTTCGATCAAACCGATATCCAGCCCTCTTGCAAATCCCTGATAAGCCATGGTGGCGTCATAATAGCGATCACACAGGACAATCTTGCCGTCGGACAATAATGGGAGAATATATTCTTTGATATGCTGGGCACGATCTGCCGTATACAACAAAAATTCCGTCAACGGATACATGTCTTTGCTCAAGGGGTCCAGGAGAATGGCCCGTATCTTTTCGCCGATCCGTGTGCCGCCAGGCTCCCTGGTGATGACACAGTCATGACCTTTGTCTTGAAGAAACCTCACCGTATGCTTTGCTTGGGTGGTCTTGCCCGATCCTTCTATTCCTTCAAAAGAGATAAACATAACAAAATAAATGCCTAAAGTGCCTAAAATGATCTAAAGTGTCTAAAGTTTGAAGTGCCTAACCTGCCAAGGCAATGTGGCGTATTGGATCACTTTAGGCACTCTTTTTTCCTTTATAAAAATGACGTTCCAGCAGTCGATGGTAAGATGTCCAGGTTTCATCAGGATCCTCTGAGGCGATGAAATCACGGATGCCGTTAACCTTAGAGTCGATTTCGTCAATATAATTCAGTAAAACAGCCTCGATGGTTTTGGGTGGTTCCGGAGAGCCGAATTCCCGGGTTCCGTGATGACTGACAATCAGATGCTTGAGCAAAAGCATCTGGTCTTCCGGGAAATGTTCGATTCCTGATAATTTATCATCCACCATTTTGAGCCCAATGACAATATGGTTCAGCAACCGGCCTTTGTCGGAGTAGTCTATCTTGAATTGATACTCAAACTCATCAATTTTTCCTATATCATGAAGAACTGTGCCGGACAGCAGAAGGTCTCGATCGATTCCGCTGTAATGGCCTGCAATTTTCTCCGCCAGACTCACCATTGAAAGGGTGTGTTCCAACAGGCCGCCGATATAGGCGTGGTGCATTTTTTTTGCCGCCGGGGCGGTTTTGAATTTATTCACAAATTCTTTGTCTTTGAAGAAAGNNTCCATTTTTTTTATGACAACCTGCAAGGTCCCTCTGTAGTCACCGACACTGCCGTTTACCAGCGTAAAATCCCCGGATGTGATGCCGGCGGCTATCTGGTCCACATTATCCCACACCACACCTTTTATTGTTCCGGTTTTATCGGAAAGGGTGACATTTAAAAAATTGTTTCCATCCCTTTTCTGGGACAAAATCTTTTCAGACAAAACAAAGATGTCATCCACCCGATCACCGGCCTTGATATCCGTAATAAACCGTTTCTTCATTCAACATTCCTCAAGTCAGAATTGAGAATTTAATGGGGTCGTGATTTATAATGTTTTAAAGTTTTTTTCCTGAACACTGACTCCTGACTTCTGATCAATGTCCCCTTTACCCCTCGAATCCTTATGATATTCTTATATTGTATCAAAATTTGAAACCCTTAATATTCCAGCCCTTTAGCTCTTCGATCATGGCGTAATCGGTGGCATCGCATTGAATGGGAGTGATGGATATAAAATTCTCGTTAAGTGCAGTGCCGTCGCTTTCAGGGGTGTTAAAGGATGTTTGCGCATCAGTTCCATGCCAGTAATATGTTCGATTGCGGGGATCGACCCTTTTTTCAACAAACTCGTTATATAGAGCTGTTTCCTGCCGGCTGATCCGAACCCCTTGTATCTTATTTTTTGGTATATCGGGTATGTTTACATTTAAAAACGTTCCAAAAGGGAGCCCTTTTTCATAAACATTTTCCGCCAATGCTGCTGTAAAAAGTGCGGCATAATCATAAGCGGAAGTTCTATGTCCATGTATGGAAACAGAAATTGCCGGCACTTTGTATAAGGTCGCTTCTTTGGCAGCAGCAACAGTTCCGGAATAATTGATATTGACTCCGACGTTTGCACCTGGATTAATTCCTGAGATTACCATATCCGGTTTCATCCCGAGGAGTTCCATGAGACCGATTTTGATACAGTCAACCGGCGTTCCGTTCACAGCATATCCCTGATATCCGTTATTGACGGTTATCTTTGTGGTACGAAGCGGTTGATGAAGGGTGATGCCATGCCCAACGGCACTCCGTTCTCGGTCAGGCGCAACGACGGTTACAACATGGCGGGAAACAAGCTTTTCATACAGGGCCCACAGTCCGTCCGCATAGATGCCGTCATCATTGGTTAATAAAATATTCATCTTTTATTACGAGCCCTTATTCACGAGTTCTTTCAATAAAAAATAAAGGCATTTTGGAACTATATCTTGAAATTTTTTAATTAAAATGGCATTTATACTTGATATTTTACTCTTATTCAAGATGTTATTGAGATGGATCAGATCCTGCTCAGAATTTTTCTCTGCCAAGGCGGATACAATTGTAGAATTTCCGAGACGTTAATATGAGGCAACTGCAAAACCTGCGAATTTTGCTGAAAAGGTATGTTGAACAATACAGCAAGATTCCCACCTGCTTTGGTTATACAGGATTTTCTTTTGCTACCGCCCTTTGTTCCTTTAAAAAATCTAAAGTGTTGTGTTCCGCTCGAATCTGTAAAACTGTTCCTGGACTCAGTTTGGTCCTGTTTATACTGATTCTGGTTTTAGGCCCCGTTTCAGCAAAAGGTCAACCCGACCCATTTCAGGACGATGCGAGTGTGCCGTGGCATATTGTTGCCGATGAGGTGAATTACGATGACCAGGCGAAAGTCTATATTGGAATAGGGAACGTAAACATCACCAAAAAAGATAAAAANNCATGGACATGAACCTGAATTCAGAAACAGGAACGATTTATAACGGAGCCATATTCATTGATGAAAACCATTTCTATATAAAAGGAGACAAAATTCAAAAAGTCGGCAAAGACTCTTACGTTGCCGACAAAGCCAGTGTTTCGACATGTGACGGTGATTCACCGGCATGGAAAATTACCGGCAGAAATCTAAAGGTTACCGTGGAAGGATACGGTTTTGTGAAGCATGCGGCACTATGGGCAAAGAAGCTTCCCGTGCTCTATACCCCGTTTCTTGTATTTCCCGTAAAGCTGAAACGCCAGACAGGTTTACTGGCGCCCCAGATCGGTTATTCAGACCGCAGAGGGGGTGAATATGTCCAGCCGTTCTTCTGGGCCATCAATGAGAGCTCGGATGCAACATTCTACTCTCACTATATGGTCAATCGCGGAGAAAAGCTGGGTCTGGAATACCGTTATGTTTTAGATGAACAATCAAAAGGGACCCTGATGGTTGATTTTTTAGATGACAGACAGGTGGATGACGGTTCGCCAGGTTCTGAAAAATGGGGGTATACAGGTGACGGTGTTTTACGTCCCAATTCCGACCGTTACTGGTTCAGGACAAAGCATGATCAGGCGTTGCCTCACGGGTTCTTTGCAAGGCTTGACATAGACTACGTAAGCGATCAGGATTACCTTTATGAATTCAAAGATGGATATACGGGTTTTAATAGAACCGATGAGTATTTTATCAAAGAATTCGGAAGAGGTTTTGATGCATATGATGATCCCGTGCGACTCAACAGATTCAATGTCAACAGGAACTGGCCTCTTTACAGCCTCAATGCCGAGTTGCGATGGTACGACGATGTCATAAAGCGTCGTCAGGAAGAGACGGATGCAACCTTGCAGCGTCTACCGGTGATCACCTTTAACGGTTTAAAACAAGACATTTCAACATCGCCGATTTATTTTGATCTGGCTTCTGAGTACACGTATTTTTACAGTGAAGACGGTCCACGAAATCATCGGATGGATATTTATCCCAGATTCTATCTGCCGTATAGTTTCGGAAGCTACTTTACCATTGAACCCTCTGTGGGCCTCCGAGAGACAGTTTGGCATTTTGACAAAGAGGAATATGGTTCTTCGGATAAAAAAACACTCACCAGGGAAATGTATGATATAAAAGTCGATCTTTCTTCTGAAATCTATCAGGTGTTCAATATGGAGGGAAAAAGTGTTGAGCGGATCAAACATGCCATAAGGCCGAGTATCATCTACGATTACATACCTGAAAAGGATCAGTCTGAATTGCCCTCTTTAGATGGCATCGATCGGATTGATAGTACAAACCTGATTACGTATTCGCTCACAAACACATTAACGTCGAAGTCGAAAAAAAATACAAAGGAAATTAAGGGTCCTCCTTCGGATAAATCGGTAGCTAATAGCAGTTATGAACCGCCGATGCATGATTACAATGAGTTCTTATGGTTCAAGCTGCAACAAAGTTACGACATCAACAAGGAAAAAGAGGACGATCCGGAACCGTTCTCCCCGATACGTGGTGAGCTTGAACTTTATCCTATAAGATATTTTTCCATAAAAGCGGATGCTGACTGGTCGCATTATGACAGTAAGTTTCGGTCAAGAAATGTTACCGCAATGTTATGGGATATGCGTGGGGACAAGTTGTCTGTTGATCATCGATATCAGCGGGATATCAGTGAGACCGTCTACACCAATCTCGATTTAAAAATATCAGACAGACTCTCAATGCGCGGAGAGTATGAACGCAACATATTTGATAGCAAAGACTTAAAATACGGCGTCGGATTTTTATACGAAACCCAGTGCTGGTCATTTGATTTCAATCTCACTAAAGAAGAAGATGATGTAAGTTTTATTTTTGTGATCACACTTTACGGGATTGGAGAAATTGGATTAAAATAAAATCAAACTGGACTTATTCATTTACAAAGAATATATTTACAGATAAAATGACACTATCGGAACTTAAATATGCATGGTATGTCCTGCACACAAAAAGCAGGTTCGAAAGCGTGGTCAACGAAGGTCTGATCAAAAAATCCATGGAGGTTTTTCTGCCCAAAGTTCAGGTCAGAAGCAGACGCCGTGACCGGAAAGTGATGATCAGAGTTCCACTTTTCCCGGGATATTTGTTTGTGAAAACCAATCTGGAACCGGTTGAACACCTTGAAATTGTAAAAACAGTCGGGGTTGTTCGCTTTGTCGGCAACAAAGAAGGTCCAATTTCTGTTCCTTCAGATACCATAGACTCATTAAAGATTATGGTTAAAGGGGACAATACGATTACCACAGGTACCCGTTTTAAAAAAGGGGATAGGGTTATCGTCGTTTATGGACCATTTACCGGCGTTATCGGCACGTTTACTCGATACAGGGGAAAAGGACGTGTGATCGTTGACATCGAAGCTCTTGGACAGTATGCAGGGGTGGAGGTGAGTGAAGATGATATTGAGATACTACCGAAAATATTATCCTAATCACTTGACTTACTATAGCTTGGCATTTTATAACATCTAAATTTTACCTGCTAAGTTCACCCTGAGGGAGTTCTTTTAAATCGTTACACGATTTGTTTGGTATTGGGATTTTGAATTGAAAACCGGGTTTTGCTGTAAAAAGAACACATTCAATTAATTGTAGAAATTACGAGATGTTAAATTATTGCAAGATAGTGTAAGAAGGAGGATATATGAACAAGTTGGAGTTAATCTCCGCTTTGAAAAACGAAGCAAACATTTCTAAAACAGAAGCGGCAAAAGTGGTCCAGGTATTTTTCGATAACATGGCAGATGCCATGGTAAAAGGTGANNGGGGGAAAGGTTCAGATTAAACCCAAGAAACTCCCATTTTTCAAATCCGGAAAAGAATTAAAAGAACGTGTAGATTGTTAAATTTGTGACTGGTTTTCAATCGATGTTTGGATTTGAGTCGATATTGGGTCAAGAAAAACCGATCCGACTTTTAAAGACGCTTCTTCGAAATGAGACCATACCTCATGCCCTTCTTTTTCTCGGAATTGAGGGTGTGGGCAAAAAAACCACAGCTATGGCGACTGCTATGGCTAGTAACTGTATTGATTATGGGGATGAAAATCTTCCTAAAGAGAAAATAATTCGAGCTAACCGTAGCACGATTCAGAAAATAACAACAAAAAGCGGAATTTGTGGATGTTGCAAATCATGCAGTAAAATCAAGTCTGGTAATCATCCGGATATTATCTTGGTAGAACCGACGGGTAATTTTATCAGGATTGATCAAATACGTAATCTTTGTAATACCCTCACCATGAAACCATATGAGGCAAGATTGCGTGTGGTCATTATAAGCGATGCTCAGGCGATGAATCCTGCAGCAGGTAATGCCCTCCTAAAAATGTTGGAGGAACCTCCGGATCGAACTGTTCTGATACTCACTGCCGTGCATACATCTGATCTTCTTCCCACGATCGTCTCACGCTGCCAGCATATTAGATTTAGCCCGATTCCCCACAATCACATTGAGGCGTTGCTTGTCGAAAAACAAGGCACCAGTCACGATGATGCCAAGATAATTGCGACCATGGCGAATGGCAGTATTTCCAAGGCCCTTTCCATGATAAGTCACATGAGTAAAATAAACTGGATCAAGCGAAGGGCCTGGTTGCTAAACAGCGTTGAATCATTATCTATAATGTCTATTCCTTTGCGCTTGGCATTTGCAGAAAATCTCTCAAAAAATAAAGGTGTCCTTGCCGATTCTTTGGAGGTAATGAAATCCTGGTTCAGAGATCTTGTTATCTGTAAATTTGATCCAGCACAAATCATGAACAAAGATTTGAGAGAAAAAGTTCAACGTAATTCCAATAAGATGAGTGTTGCTTCACTTCTCTCAAAGATTGACGATATTCATTTGGCACAGAAAAATATTCAGGCCAACACCAATTTGCGACTCACCTTGGAAGTGTTGATTATGAGGCTTGCAAAGGTGTGAGTCACAAGTTGCAGGGTGCGAAACTTTATATAAAAAGCCACAGAAATTAAATATATGAAAAAAGTTGTTGGAATAAGATTCAAACCTGCCGGAAAGGTTTATGATTTTGATAGCGGTGCATTTGTCCTTAATCGAGGTGACCATGTGATCGTTGAAACTGAGCAGGGGCTTGGATTAGGAATGGTGGTGGTCCCTCCGGTGCCATACGATCAGTCTGCGGCTAATCAATTGGGAAAGCCTCTTAAGAAAGTATTTCGTCTGGCAAGTCAGGAAGATTTTAACCAGAAAGAAAAAAATACCGAGACAGAAAAAGAGGCCCATGCCTACTGTCTGAGCTGCATTCGGGAACTGGAGCTTAAAATGAATCTTTTTAGCGTTGAGAGCTCCTTTGATGCAAGTAAATTGACATTTTTTTTCACGTCCGAAGGTCGTGTTGATTTCCGTCAACTCGTAAAAATGCTGGTTAAAAAGTTCGGTGTCAGAGTAGAGATGCGACAAGTTGGCATACGTAATCAGGCAAAAATGTGCGGTGGTATAGGAAGGTGCGGCCGTGAAATCTGCTGCTCTGGATTTATCGAGAAATTCGGGCCAGTTTCCATAAGAATGGCAAAAGAACAAGGGCTGTCGTTAAATCCTACTAAAATTTCCGGGCAGTGCGGTAGGCTCATGTGTTGTCTAACTTTTGAGCATGAAATGTACAAAAAAATAAAGGAGAAATTTCCCAAAGTCGGGGAAGCGGTTAAAACTAAAGATGGCGAGGGCAAAGTGATACGCCATAATGCGATTTACAATCGCATTGCGATTCGTTTAGAGGGTGGTGAAGAAATAGAGGCCGGGATCGATGAGATTATAAATAAATAGGAAAAAAATTAAAGAGCTCGAATCAAGAATTTATACCTGGGAGAAAAAATGGTTACCCCTTTTTATATAACCACACCGATATATTATGTGAATGCCAGACCCCATCTTGGGCACGCTTATACAACGATTGTGGCCGATGTTGCCTGTAGATTTCATTCCATGCTTCAGGCAGAGAGTTTTTTTCTAACAGGTACAGATGAACATGGCGATAAGGTCGTTCGAGCTGCCAAGAAAGAGAATTTAAGCCCCAGAACCTACGTTGACAAAATAAGCGGGCTTTTCAGAGATCTTTGGCCTGAACTTAATATCAAATACAGCTATTTCATCCGTACCACGGATCCATCCCACATGGTGTTGGTAAAACAGATCATGCAACAGATCTATGATTCGGGGAATATCTATTTCAGTGAATACCAGGGGCTTTATTGCTTTGGGTGTGAGCGCTTTTATACAGATCGAGAGTTGGTTGACGGCAAGTGCCCTGATCACGAAACAACGCCTGAAGTCATAAAAGAATCCAACTACTTTTTTAAGATGAGTCTCTATCAAGACTGGCTTATTGATTATATTCATAACCATCCTGATTTCATAAGCCCGGAACGTTATAGAAATGAAGTTCTATCCTTTCTCAAAGAGCCGCTTGAAGACCTCTGTATATCCAGGCCTAAAAAGCGCCTTAA
Source organism: Desulfobacteraceae bacterium (assembly GCA_003486165.1). Lineage (GTDB taxonomy): Bacteria > Desulfobacterota > Desulfobacteria > Desulfobacterales > UBA11574 > UBA11574. Next base: position 2,485 of record DNGT01000280.1, on the reverse strand, counting down.
GTGGGGGATTACACTGCCCTTTGATAAAGAATATGTTACCTATGTTTGGTTTGACGCGCTTTTAAACTACGTTTCAGCCTTGGGGTATCCGGATGGAGACCGGTTTAAAACTTTTTGGCCGCATGCCCAGCATATTATTGCCAAGGATATATTAAAACCCCATGGTATTTACTGGCCGATCATGCTCAAGGCGGCAGGAATTCCCGTATACAAGCATTTGCATGTCCATGGATACTGGAATGTCGATCAAACCAAAATGTCCAAAAGCATCGGGAATGTAGTAGAGCCGCTTCAACTTAAAAATATTTACGGTCTCGATGCGTTTCGATTTTTTCTGATGCGAGATATGACCTTCGGGCTCGATTCCAATTTCAGTGAAGAAGCACTGATACAACGAATTAATTCTGACCTTGCGAATGACCTTGGGAATCTATTTAGTAGAGTTCTTGCCATGGTCCACAAATATTTTTCCCGAGTCGTTCCTGAAATTGATAGTAATGTGGAAAATGAATTAGATCTTGGTTTGGAATCAGAGGCATTAGAAACCATTGCCAAATTCGAAGAACATATGAAGACATTCGCTTTTAACAAAGCGATCATGGCAATTTGGGAATTTATCAACCATATGAACAAATATATTGACCTTACGACCCCTTGGGTACTTGCAAAGAAAAAATCCAGCCGTAAACAGCTTGAAGTCGTCATTTATAACCTGCTTGAATCACTTAGAATCATATCCGGTCTAATCTATCCAATAATGCCGGAAACTGCGAAAACCATGCAAAAACATCTCGGTATCGGTCTGAAAAAGCAGTCTTTTAGTCTTGATATCCTTAAAAAATGGAAAACCCTGGTACCCGGAACGAGGGTTCCGAAATCAATTACGCTTTTCCCAAGGATCGATTTTGAAAAAATGCCTATGACATCACTTGAGAAGAAGGATACAAAAGATATGGCGCTTGACATTAAACCCGAGATAACTCTCGAAGAATTTAATAAAATAGATCTCAGGGTTGCTACCGTCATTCATGCCGAGACACTTCCTCGGGCAAAAAAATTGTTAAAGCTCGAGGTTGACATGGGAGAAAGACGGACTATTGTGGCCGGTATATCGGAGACCTATTCTCCGGAGGATCTGGAGGGGAAGCAGGTTGTTGTCGTTGCGAACCTGAAACCAGCCAAGTTGATGGGTATCCTTTCTAACGGCATGTTGTTGGCTGCTGTCGAAAAAGATAGCTGCGCAGTCGCAACTCTGGACAAAAAAATGAAACCAGGTACATCTCTAAACTAGTGTCCATCCATAAATGAGGATTTTTGTTCAAAATCAAGGCATGCGAAAAAAATAACCACAGGCATATATTGATATTCCGAAGATTATTTTTTTAAGCATCACCCCCGTGAAATAGGCTCTCCATTTCACGGGGCAAGCAAAGAGATTGGGCAAAAAGACCATTTATGGATGGACACTAACTAAAGATATCGTGACTCACCAAAATAATACGATGCCCCAAAGACTTAAAACTGATAAGACAACTAGTGAGAGACCGAACTGGCGGGAATATCAGGCCGGTCTTAAGTGGTCTGCAGCAAAAAAGAGGTTGTTTAAAAGTATTCTTAAATGTTCTGTTTTGGCGTTCCTTTTATTTATAGTAGCCTACAGGATAACCAGCGGCGTTGGCGAAAAATCGATTCCTCGTTTGGCAGCAGATTCTTTTCCTTCATTCAATCTGGGTCGTTCCATCGACAAAAAGACTGTTCAGACCCTTCTGAATCATGCATCTTTTATTAATCTAAAGAACAAAAGTTTCGATTTCGTTTCAAACGAGCATAGATTTAGGGTAGAGACCAGTCTTAACATTGAACTGCAGAATTATCTTCTATCAAAGCTCAACACCTCCACCGCTCGATACATTGGAATTGTGGCCATGGATCCGGCTACCGGCAAGATTTTATCCATGGTGAGTTTTGATAAAACCGATCCGTCCGATAATCCCTGCCTTGATAACAGGTTCCCGGCAGCGAGCATATTTAAGATTATTACCGCATCTGCGGCGATTGAAAAATATGGTTTTAGTTCAGACCATGTATTTACTTACAACGGCATGAAACACACTTTGTATAAGTCTCAGCTCAAAGATCGAAAAACCCGGTACACCAATCGGATCACGTTTAAGGACGCCTTTGCCCAGTCGGTGAATCCGGTGTTTGGGAAAATCGGCGCTCTTTACCTTGGTAAAGACACGCTTGAAGAATATGCGAAAGCATTTGGTTTCAACAAAAACATTGATTTTGAAATTATTGTTGATCCCAGTTGTGTCGCTTTATCTAATGAGCCCTACCAGTGGGCCGAGATCGCTTCTGGATTTAACAATAAAACAAAAATGTCTCCCCTCCACGGGGCAATGTTGGCTTCGGCGATCATCAATCAGGGGCAACTATTGGAACCCACTATCATTGATCAGATTGTGAATGAAAAGGGACGCAT
>DNGT01000128.1 GCA_003486165.1 Desulfobacteraceae bacterium | reverse complement strand
CTGGTAGTTCCAAAAAAGGACGGGAGAGAAAATGAACAAGGCAAGGATTAAGCTAAGATAGGGAGTCTTTCTCAACAGCCAGAACCGGTGATGCTTGGAAAGAAAGAGAAAACCAAACTGACACGGAACAACAAGAATCATGGTATATTTACTAAGGAGCCCTAAACCCAAAGCAATGCCCCAAACATACCACCATTTGCTTTCTTCTTCGGTGACGATTCGGCTGCCGCAGTAAACCGCCATTGACCAGAACAACATCATCGGCGTATCGGGTGTTTGTACAATCGCACCNNCAAAAAGGCAATAGCCGTAGAAGAGAATCAAAAAGATGAGTGTCCAATTATTCCATCTCATTTGGATTTTTTGTTGAGAGGTTTCTATCAATCGTATAAATTCTTTAAAAAATGTTTGATATAATTAACATAGGGGCCATAATTAATACAAGAAATCCAAAACATGTTAAATGTGGATAGTATATTTTGATTGTTTTATAAAATCAAGCGGTTGATAGTGTGAAGTGATAAGACTGTCGGGACATCCTATATTCCCTTTGTCAAGCAGGCCAAATTAATAATAGGTTGTGACAATTTATCCGTACCTGATATAGAAAAAGAGGTATGGACAAAAAAAATATACTTTTTACCGGTCCTCCGGGATGCGGCAAATCGACCCTGATTGAAANNCAATCGGGAGAGCGGGTGGGCTTTTCCATCAACACACTCGATCATCGCACAGGGGTTCTGGCGCATCAGGGTATCCACAGCCGCTTCAGGGTTGGACGATACGGCGTCAATCTTGAGGATATCGATGGGATTGCAGTGCCTGCGATGATGCCGGACCGGCCGGACATGCTGATCGTGATCGATGAAATCGGTAAGATGGAATGCTTTTCGGAGCTCTTTAAAAAAACCCTTGTGAGCCTTCTCGATTCAAAACACCGGGTTCTTGGGTCGATAACAATAAAAGGAGACCGTTTTATTCGTCAGATCAAGGCGCGGGATGATATATTGCTGGTAACGGTGACGCTTAAAAATCGGGATAAACTGGAAGGGATGTTTTTGACCGGCATGCTCCCCGCAAGCCCCGTCCTTTAGGACAGGGTCGAAGGGAGCTATATAAAATGAGCTGAGATCCTTACCGGTAAGGTTTCACCTTACTCTCAATCCTAAAAAAAGGCATTCTAATATAGAAAAAATGAAATTAGCAGATAATTAATGAAAAAAAGAGCATATGGAAGATAATATAAATGTTAATATCTTAACTTCAAGGTTGGATATGGCTGAAATGCCTGTAGAAACATAGCATCCAGAAAAGCTCGTATTTAAAAATAGTTGCTGTCTTAAAGAAAATAAGAGTTGTTATAACAATAAGATATAATTTGTTGACAACTTGTTAATAAAAAAATGAAAAACCAGAAATTCCGGGTTTGACATAATAATTATTAGACCGCTAAATAAACTATAACTTGCTTCAGTATTGAGTCATATTTCCAATAACATGCAATAATACCCCTATATGGTTAGATTTAGTTGTTTTTTTTCCTATTTTTTCCTCTAAAAAGTAGATTAATCTGTTTTTGAAAATATAGAATATTGACGGATATGAATAACATCTGGAATGAGGTAAAAGCTTCTATCAAATCAGGAATTCCTGCTCACACGTTCAGGATGTGGATTGAGCCTCTGCAACTGGCAAGGTGTGATGAAAACCGCATCGTTCTTTATTCTCCTAACTTTTTTTCAAGAAAGCGGGTTCTTGAGAATTATGGCGACCTGATACAGTCTGAAATAAATAGTTTTCTGGGAAGAGATTGCCAGCTTTCCATCGAGATTTCCGCAACGAATGCACTTGCAAAACCCAAACCAAAAGCAGATGAATATCCCCAGTTGCTGCTTCCTAAAATTAATTTGTGTCCACACAACGGTCGCCTTATGAAAAAGGATTTTACCTTTGATCATTTTGTAGTTGGAGAGAATAATGACTTTGCTTATTCTGCGTCTCTGTCAATGGCTTCGCGAAAGAATAGTTCCCAAAATGCTTTGTTTTTATTGGCAAAGACGGGGTTGGGCAAAAGCCATCTTACCCAGGCCGTCGGTCACCACATCTTGTCCGAACATCCCTCAGACCGTGTATATTATATGACCGCAGAGGATTTCAGCAATGAAATGGTCGATGCTTATCAGCACGGTTCCATAAATGCGTTCAAGGAAAAATACAGAAATCAATGTGACGTTCTTCTGCTTGAAGATGTTCATTATCTCAAGGGCAAGGAGCGAACCCAGGACGAGCTTGCATTTGTCCTTGATACTCTGTTTGAAGCCGGCAAGAAAATAATCTTTTCAAGTTGTTATCTTCCGGGAGACATTCCGAAACTCGATGATAAATTAAGATCACGCCTTTTATGCGGCCTCATCTCGAACATTGACCCCCCTGATTTCAGGACAAGGGTCAGGATACTGAAGAAAAAAGCAAAACTTAAAGGTTGCGAAGTCCCCGAGGAAGTGATCTATTACCTGGCCAGTGAGCTCACAGAGGATGTGAGACAGCTTGAAAGCGGTCTCATAGGGGTTGCTTTAAAATCACTTCTCTTGGGAGAACCCATTGACCTCGGGCTTGCTAAAAGTGTCACGAAGAATATCGTGCGCCAGCAGAAAAATGTTACCATTGATGTTATCAAAAAACTGGTTTGCAAACATTATAATATTTCAATCAAGGACATTGCTTCAAGTTCACGCAAGCAATCCATTGTCCGACCGAGGCAGATAGCGATTTTTCTTTCGCGCAGATATACGGATGCTCCCCTCCAGGCAATAGGAAAGAGTTTCAACAGATATCATGCCACAGCCCTCCATTCCATAGGTACCATTGAACAGGGATTAAAAGAAAATGGTTCCTTGCAGAAACAGGTGGAATTTCTTTCTCAAAAGCTTGAGGCAGGAAAGTTCTGATTGGTTTTTTGTTTTTTCGGATTTTTCGAGAGAAAAATTGGGATCTAACCTGAGCACTTCAGCGGATTCGATCCGAGCGTCTTCATCCCGTCCTGACCAACTATAAACCTCAGTCATCATACACTTTGCACTGCATCCACCACACTGACAAATTCAGGCAAAATGTTGTCTTCCGACGAGTCCACCACCCGGCCCCGGTATTTCTGGATCACCATAGTTATCACCTCACGGTGAGCGGTTATGGTGCGGACGGTGGCTTCTTCATCCTCGCCCATGAGGCGGCTGTAACCTTAAACATCCGCACTGAGGATAGCGGTGACCTTACGTCTGAATTCTTCTGTGTCCATTGGATCACCTTTCTAAAAGTTTGGCAAAAGAAGAGGCATTGGCATTGAAATAGTGGATTCAGGAAGTCAGGAAGAATAGGTCAGCTAATATTGATTAATAAGTTAATAAGATATGAAGAATCAAGATGTTATCTTAATTAAGGGGTCGGGGAGTTTTTCT
>DNGT01000372.1:2490-3005 GCA_003486165.1 Desulfobacteraceae bacterium | reverse complement strand
GGTTTCATTTAGTGGATTCAGCCCGGCCGGCGCGGCAAAAGTCGTTCCCAGAGCCATCGCCTCCCGTGCCCGTGATGAACATGCAAAAGGCCATCATTTCAAAGTGAGGGTTCTTACCGGTGCTTCCAGCGGTCACATCATAGATGATGAACTGGCCCAGGAAGAGGCTGTATCTTGGCGGGCGCCGTACCAGTCGGGTCCGGTATTGCGCAGGCAGATCAATCGCCAGGAGGTTGAATATGTGGATATGCATCTTTCCCATGTTCCGCAGNNGGCGCTTCTCCGACGTATCTTCGACATGCCGAAAAGATCATCATTGAAATCAACAGACATCAATCCCCCCGGCTCAGGGAGATGGCGGACATTTTCATTATGCCGCCGCCGCCAAACCGATATCCCATACATATCTATGAACCCATGACCCGTATCGGTTTGCCCTACGCCGTCGCTGATCCCAAAAAGGTCATCGGCGTTGTGGAAAGCGAAGAGCCCGACCATGTAACTGAGTTGGCAGT
>DNGT01000372.1:0-2433 GCA_003486165.1 Desulfobacteraceae bacterium | reverse complement strand
AATTTCAAATCATCCGGGAGTCATCCGACGGCTGGGCGTCATCGCTATGAACACGGCGATTGAGATCGATATTTATGGCAATGCAAATTCTTCTCATTTATACGGAATGGATATCATAAACGGCATCGGCGGCAGCGGCGAGTTTACGAGAAACAGCTATTTGTCCATCTTCATGACACCTTCCATTGCGAAAGGCGGCAGGATATCTTCAATCGTCCCAATGTGTCCGCATATAGACAACAACGAACACTCTGTTCAGATTGTCGTTACCGAACAGGGACTGGCGGATCTCAGAGGACTGGGGCCAATGCAAAGGGCCAAAACCATCATCGAAAAATGTGCTCACCCTGCCTACAGGGGGTACCTTCATCGATATATACAAAATTCCAGGCTCGGACACATTCGTCATGACCTGTCGCGATGTTTTGAGCTGCATCGTAATTTATTGGAACACGGCGCCATGCTTCCGGATTTGATGCATGAAAACATTTTTATTTAAACGTCCTGACAAACTCCTTTCAACGGTATTATGGCTGGTTGCGGTGCTTTCCATAAATGGCAAAAGATGAATAACATTAATAATAAATTACCAGGAATCTTGATCACCGGAGCCTCCGGGTTTATCGGCAGGCATTTTGTCATCGCCGTTTCCGATAAATTTCGCCTGTTCTGTATCGCTCGCCGCAGTCAAAAAGAAGCCGGTGTACCGCATAATGACAATATACACTGGCTCCAGGCCGATATAACCAAGTGGAAAGATTTGCTGAGTATTTTTGAATATATTAAAGATCATGGGGGTGCGGATTATGTGTTACATCTTGCCGGTTATTATGACTTCACCCTGAAAAACAATCCTGTGTACGAGCAGGTCAACGTCACCGGCACTCGCTATACTCTTGATTTGTCAAAATTGCTAGAAGTAAAGCGTTTTATTTTTTCCAGTTCNNCGGAGAGCAGAATTGCTGATTAAAGAATATTCGGAATCCTTTCCGTGTTCCATTGTTCGCCTGGCCGCTGTGTACAGCGACTGGTGCGAATATCCCATGTTATATATGCTGTTAAAGCACTGGTTATCTGCGAATAAACTCACGTCGAGAATTCTATCCGGACGCGGGGAATCGGCCGTACCCTATATCCATATTAGAAACCTTATCAAATTATTTCTACGGATCATAGAGATCAGTGATACCCTGCCGCAATTTGCCACCTATATTGCCAGTCCACAGGGGAGTGTTTCACATAATGAGCTTTTTAAAGCCGTTACACGCTATTATTATGGGTATGAAGTGAAGCCGTTCAAAATGCCCAAGTTTTTTGTACGACTGGGTTTGATCGTTATTTCATTTTTTGGATGGTTGACCGGAAAAGAAACGCTTGAAAAACCATGGATGGCCGAATACATTGATAAGAAACTGACCATAGATGCTTCTGCAACCTACACGGCTTTAGATTGGACGCCGACCCCACGATATTATATCTTACGCCGCCTTCTCTTTTTAACCGAGAAAATGACTGCGTACCCATACGACTGGAACTTCCGTAATGAAATATCTATTCATAAGGTTGCTTATCGAAAAAGCACCATTATTTACGATATTTTGATCCAGCACCGTAATTTGTTGATTGATAACATCATAAAAGAAGTGATTCTGCCGGAAAATAACGTCCGTTTCCCAAATTATTCCAAGATGGATCGTGAGCTGCTTAAATGGTATATCACCTTAAATTATCAGGTGATTGCCACAACGGTGAGAGACAGAGACAGACTTATAATTTCGAATTTTGTTCAACAAGTTGCTCATAGACGTTATATTGAAGGATTTAATGTAAAAGAAATTAAGGATTTGATACTTTTTACGGGAAAGACGATGGAAGCATTTCTTCTTGAACGGCCTGAATTGAAGGGCTTTAAACAGCGGGTGGAGGACTACATTGTATTGACGGCTCAGTATGTCATAGATGAACTCGAAGATACTTATGATGTTTTAAAGGGGATTTTGGGAACGCCACCACCGCAGGAGGTCGCCTCTATAAAAGAAAATGAAAAAGTTACGAACAGTGAGAATATTCAATTGATTTTAGAGCAACTTGAAGATGTCGGTGCGAATTTGCTTTCATATCACCCAAATGGAGAGGTCATTTTCAAAAAATACGGTGCTTTGATAAAATTAAGTCCCCTAAAAAGGCAATAATTTTAAAGTTTATGTCCCTTGCAGTACCATTTTACACCTTGTAAAAAAAGTCGACATCTATTTTCTTAATTGTGTTTTCAAATATTGCCCTCCTGTTTTTAAAACACCTTTTATTTCAATTGATTGATGAAGTTTCAAAGAACAATTTTATCTGGCATACCGATTGCTTTAGGATAATACAGTTTATTTTGGCTGTTTGAAAGGACATGTTTTTGGACATGAGTGCAATTAATCTGGATAA
>DNGT01000439.1 GCA_003486165.1 Desulfobacteraceae bacterium | reverse complement strand
ATAATTGAGATAACCGATTTGTCAAATATTATACGGATTAGAAAAATAATTGACAAAACGAATTTGCCAATGAAATATATTCGACTTTGAACTTAACTCAAGTTTTTAGATAATTTAACACTTATTAAATTGAACCATTATTAGGTTTGTGACAAAATAATGCCAGATTCTGTTTCTCCCCCTAAAAAATATGATTTCAAGACGTCGATCCTGCAAGGTCTGTCGGCGGCCTGGCCCATTTGCCTCGGGTATATTCCCATCGGCATTGCCTTCGGCGTACTGGCCCAAAAGGCCGGGCTTCATCCCATAGAGATCATGCTGATGTCTATTTTGGTTTTTGCCGGCAGNNCTGGATCAGGCGCTGGTGGTGAATCACACGGCAAATATTGCATGGGTCGTCAGCAGCGTCATCGGCGGTTACAGCGGCCGATTCATCCACGAAGGTGCGTTCGGTATCGATTACGCGCTAACGGCAATGTTTATCTGCCTGTTGATATTTCAGCTCAAAGGGCGTTTCTATGTGATCACCGCGGTTATTGCCGGTGGTACGGCGGTCATCCTGTCTTTGATCATTCCCGGCAGTTCATACATTGTAGTGTCTTCCATATTTGCGGCCACCACGGTACTCGGGATAAAAAAATGGTTGTTACGATAATTCATCAAAAGGTTGTGTGGATCATCCTGGGTATGGGCCTGGTGACCTATGTCCCGCGCTGGTTCCCGCTGGTGTTACTGTCCCGACGTAATCTCCCCCAATGGTTGGTCGAATGGCTCGACCTGATTCCGGCGGCCATTCTCAGTGCGCTGCTTTTGCCGGAACTGGTTACCAACGGCATGCCCCGGCATATGTCCCTCTGGCAACCCGAGCTCTGGGTGGCAATCCCTACCTTTATTTTTGCGCTAAAAACCAAATCCTTAGGCGGTACCGTCGTCATCGGAATGGCCCTCTTTTGGCTGGTTCAAAGCATCATTTGAAAACCTGTTCCTATCACTTTTTTTCTCATCAATTATCATTCGCAACTGTATCTGTTGTGAAGTCTTTCATGTTCGTTCAACTTTTTTTGGAGGGGGAAAAATAATGGACTAGCGATTCTTTTGATATATTTATGCTTGTTTTTTTAACATTGACAACTTTCTTTTATGATTTATCGTTAAACAATTAAAGAATATTTTATCGTCATTCGATTAAAATGTGAGAGGCGGGGTTATGAAAAAACACTGCATTATTATTACATCTTACATAAATTTAATTCTGTTTTTCTGTTTTACCCCTCAAAGTGAAGGGCGATCCTTTTACCCTTTGGATAAGATTTTTGGCGGACCTTTTTGCTGCGAATGGCTTTCTGATTGCCAAGACTCGGCAACCAACCTGTTTTATAACCATCTTCAATACGATGATACCGAGAATTTCACGCCGTTTTGCAATCGAATGAAACCCTTCTATTATTATGATGAAATATTCAATATCCATGAAAAAAGATGTGTTCTTTCAGAATGGATGCGATACACCGGAACATCACAGCGCCCTCCCCCCTTTCTTTCAATCAATTATACATTTAACTCAGGGGTCGGGGAGTTTTTCTAACCATCGCTANNGGAGAAAAACTCCCCGCCCCCTCATTTAACTTAAATAGATGATAATTCGTATTGAGTTGTATATTTATAGATTATTGAAAGAACATCGTAAGGACAAATATAAATCTATTTGTTTAAATGATAAAAAATAAGGAGAACTCCGATGAATGATCTCATATCCAAGCATCACAGAACAACAACAAAAGCTTTTGTGGCGGTTGTCTTAATTTTAGCGGTATTAATTTTTCACCCGACTGTGAATGCCTGGGCCATACCGTTGGGTCAAACAGCAACCCCCGAAAGCTTCAGCACACTTGCCGATACCGCCAGTCCGGCGGTGGTCAACATCAGCACCGTAAAAACCATTAAGGGCGGCGGACCTGTCTTCCGTCATTTTTATCAAAATCCACGGGGGGATCAAGACCCGTTTAAAGATTTTTTCGAGAAATTTTTCGGTGATGAACAGCAGCAAGAGTTCAAACAGCGAAGTCTGGGGTCCGGATTCATCATTGACAAAGACGGCTATATCGTTACGAACAATCATGTTATTGCCGATGCGGACGAAATCAAGGTTAAGCTGAACTCCGGTAAAGAATATAATGCCAAAATTATAGGGAGGGATCCCAGCACGGATATTGCGTTGATTAAAATCAAAGCTGACAGCAACTATTCTATTGTCAATTTGGGTGATTCCGATGAGTTAAAGGTCGGTGAATGGGTGGTAGCCATCGGCAGCCCCTTCGGCCTGGAGCATACCGTAACCGCGGGGATTGTCAGTGCCAAAGGCCGGGTCATCGGTTCGGGCCCTTATGATGATTTCATCCAAACCGATGCCTCCATCAATCCTGGCAACAGCGGTGGCCCGCTGATCAATATGAAAGGTAACGTGGTTGGAATCAATACCGCCATTATCGCCAGCGGTCAGGGCATCGGATTTGCCGTACCCGTGAATTTAGCCAAAGGGGTTATCAAACAGCTCAAAGAAGAGGGTGAAGTGACGCGAGGTTGGCTGGGGGTCGGTATTCAGGATATCAACGACGAAATGGCAGAATACTACGGCGTTAAAGGTAAAAAAGGCGTGCTGGTGTCTGAAGTCTTCCCCGGAGATCCTGCAGATAAGGCCGGAATACAAACAAAGGATATTATTTTTGAGGTTAATGGCCAAAAAATTGAAACCAGCCGGGAACTGACGCGTATCATCGCTGGCTTTCATGTCGGTGAAGTGGTCAAAATAACGGTATTTCGTGACGGCAAGGAGAAAACCTTTAANNCCAAAGAACAGGATGTATTCGGCATCGGGGTTTCAAATTTGACGACCGAAACCGCACGCAGATTGAATTTGCGGGAAACCCAAGGAGTGGTGGTAACAGGTGTTCAGCCTAACAGCCAGGGCGAAGACAAAGGAATTAAAACCCGTGATATTATAAAAGAGATCAACCACCAATCCATAAATACGGTGGACGAATACAAGGACGCCATTAAAAAGGTGAAAAAAGGCGACACCGTCAGCATGTTCATTAAACGGGCCAACTCAGGATTTTTTGTGATCAAATTGACAAAAGATTGATGCATCAAATATAAATACACCCAACATGTCATCTGAAAAAACAAAATTTTCGGTTGATGTACTCGACGAATGCATCTAAAAGACAGATATTGAAAAAAAGCATTTTTTGTCTGAGCGTCAAAAAGAAAGGAAAAATCATGATCCATGTTGAAAATCTGACAAAATATTACAACGATTTCTGCGCTGTGGATCAAATTAATTTCGACATCAAAAAAGGTGAAATTATCGGTCTTCTGGGACCCAACGGCGCAGGTAAAACCACGACTTTGAGGATGCTGACAGGCTATTTTATGCCCACTTCCGGGACCATTCGCGTCAAGGACTACTCGCTGGATGAGCATCTTTTAGAAATCAAAAAGTTGATGGGGTATTTGCCGGAATCGGCGCCATTATACCACAGTATGCTGGTCTTTGATTATTTAGACTATGTTGCCAGAATTCGGGGAATGGACAAAAACCAAAGAATCTCCAGGATTCGACAACTGGTTAATCTATGCGGATTGGATGAAATTATGCACCGGAGTATCAATGAACTCTCCAAAGGCTTGAATCAACGAGTGGGTCTGGCCCACGCCATGATGACCGATCCGGAAATCCTGATACTGGATGAACCCACGTCAGGTTTGGACCCGAATCAGATTGTAGAAATTCGGAACATCATTCGAAAAATCGGAAAAGAAAAAACCGTCATTCTATCCACTCACATCTTGAGTGAAGTGGAAGCCACCTGTGATCGAGTCGTGATCATCAACAGAGGCAAGATCGTTGCAGACGATATTATGGAAAATCTCAAGCAGTCTGCCGGTCAAAAATATTTCATCCATTTAGAATTGCTGAACGCCGATTTTCAAGATGTGAACGAACAATTCAGCAGAATCGAAGGTGTCGAAAAAATCCAAAGAATACATGAAGCACAAAACGGCAACCTTAGCATACNNACATCCTGGGTTCTCATCGAGTTTCACCAGGAAACCAAAACATTAGAGACCGTATTTCGCGAGTTGACCAAGGAGGACTGATATGCAACAGGCGATCCGTATCTGCAATAAAGAGTTTAAAGACTATTTCATATCTCCCATTGCCTATATCGTCATCTCTATTTTTCTGCTGGTGACCGGGTGGTTCTTTTTTACGACATTTTTCTA
>DNGT01000369.1 GCA_003486165.1 Desulfobacteraceae bacterium | reverse complement strand
TTCATACCAATTGGCAGACGGCCATATATCGGTAACGCTTCGGGTTATTGGATCATTGCCCCACAGGGGCACTTTCAGACGCAGTCGGCGGGCCGGCTCAAATGAAAGCAAGCTGTAGACCAGCGAGTAATCCGGATAATTTTGGCCCGGCCTGCGCGCGGATTCGTCAATGGCCGTCAAATCTTCCAAACGCCGGAAGCGGGGCAATGCCTCGGTCTTGAGAAAGCGAAGTATCTCCTTTACCCCGTCTTCCTTGACCTGAAACGTCAGCATATCCGAAGTTTTCGGAAGTTGCCCAATGGTGTCCCCGAATCGCGCTTGTAAGATTTCAGCCAGGTCTTTGTCCTTCTCACTGACTTCAATCCGAGCCGGCGGCGGCGACCACATCAGATCGGATCGGCTCTCAAAAAACCCGGATGGTACCGCTGACGACCCCCGAATGGCAACGCCCTCCATTCCAGGACCTCGCGGGTCCCGGGTTTTGGTTTTTCCGTCCACGAGAATGGGTGTCTGGGTGCCCTGGGTTCCGCCGCCGAGGTGAAAGATGGAACGGGTAGGCCTTTCCGAAGCAATTTTTTTTTGCAAAAGAACAAGTCCATGAAAAACCGCTTCGGGCCGCGGTGGACAGCCCGGAATGTAAACATCTACCGGTAAAATCTGGTTAACGCCCTGCACCACGCTGTAGACGTCATACATGCCGCCGGTGTTGGAACAGGATCCCATGGAAATGACCCATTTGGGTTCCGCCATTTGTTCGTAAAGCCTCAGAACCACCGGAGCAACTTTTTTGAACACCGTACCGGAAACGATCAAAAGATCAGCCTGTCTGGGCGAAGGACGCAACACTTCAGCACCAAAACGGGCGATATCGTATCGGGAGGTGAACGCAGTCGCTTCTTCAACAAAACAGCATGANNGGTTTAATCTCTTGTTCGCGTCGGTCCCCAATCAAGTCCCCCTTTTCGCCAGATGTAAACAAGGCCCAGAAGCAGCATAACGATGAAAAACGTAATTTGCAGCCATCCCGACCAGCCGAGTCGGTCACAGGAGATGGCCCAGGAAAAAATATAGGCGCCTTCCACGTCAAAGATAAGGAAAAATACGGCAACGAGAAAAAAGGGAATGGGGTAACGAAGGCGGGCGGAACCGGTAGGAATAATTCCACTTTCGTAAGGTCTTAATTTTTCGGGATTAATTTTCTTTTCCCCAAGCCATGAAGCAATAAAGAGAAGAACGGCGACCAATGCCAGAATCATCATTCCATAAATGACCAGGCTAAAAACACCCGGTTCCCAGGGAGATAACGTTCCAGCAATCGTAACAGGATGCATGTGTCCTCCGCCACGCAATTTTTTCTGTTCAATCTGGGCAAAGTGTATGGGATGGTGAATTAACAAAAACGACGATAACTCTGAGATGTATCATCGTATCTTAAGGATTTTGTGAAGCCTCCCCGAACCTTCAATTATCTTAGGCGATAGAACTCTTGATTGTCAAGTGTTGAGAAAGAACATCTAACGATAAATAAAAGAAAAATATCCAGAAAAGAACAACTTGGAGATAACGAATGCATGCATAACAACTGGAGTCATCCGGATTTGGGTGTAGAAGACGATACCCTCTAATTACTACGAAAAAAATGAATCCATAACCATCCTGTTATCTTTTGACCCATTCGTGAAGCCTGAAAGCCATTGACAATTATATTTAATAACATTAATTGGTTATATTACATACCATCTTGTCCATATGACAATATTTGTAATTCCGATACTTTCTATGCTACTTATGTTATCATAAAAATATACGCTATATATTTCAAAAAATATTGTTTTTCTTATTCTACATGTTGGGAGGATGTTCTGATGTCTGCAAAACCAACCTATAAAGAATTGGTGAAAAGGATTCGGAATTTAGAACACGAAGCCCTTGAACACAAGCAGATAGAAAAGACGCTACAAGAAAGCGAGGCCGCTTTAAGAAGAATATTGCAAGTTGTGCCGATCGGGTTTGGGGTGGTATGCGACAGGGTGATCAGGGATGCCAATGAACGATTTTGTGCATTACTGGGTTATTCAAAAGAAGAGATTCTGGGAAATAGTGCCAAGATGTTATACCTGACCGATGAAGATTTTGAATATGTCGGGCGAGAAAAGTACTTACAAATCCACGACAAAGGAATGGGAGAAATCGAAACAAGCTTGCGAACTAAAGATGGTAATGTGATTGATGTCATCTTGAGATCGGCCCCTATCGACCCTAAGGATTTGTCGGTCGGTGCGATCTTTACAGTACGCGATGTGACGGATCTCAAGCAATCAGAAAGGGATCTGCGAAAGAGCGAACGGAATTATCGCCTTCTCGTGGAATCCACGCCGGATTGGGTTTGGATATGTGACGAAGAAGGTCGTCAGACATTTTCCAACAGTGCCGTAAAACAGATCTTGGGGTATGAGGTTCACGAAATACTTGGCGTTACAGCCCATAGCCTGATGCATCCTGAAGACCGGGAACGAATTCAAAAGTGGTTCCAAAAAGCCAAGAACCAGAAAAGGGGTTGGAGAGGCTCTGTCATACGCTGGTTACACAAGGACAAATCCATAAGGTTTTTGGAGACGATCGCCGAGCCCATTCTTGACGCCAAAGGAAACCTGAGCGGCTTTATCGGCATTGATCGTGACGTCACCGCCCGCATAGAGTCAGAGGAGGTATTACAAAAAGCACATGATGAACTGAAGAAGCGAACCAAAGACCTGGAAGTCAGGACAAAAAGTCTCGAAGAACTCAATACAGCCATGAGGTTTTTGTTGAAAAAAAGGGAGTCAGACAAGGCCAAAATTGGAGAATATGTCCTGGCCAATGTAAAAAAATTAATTGAACCAAATTTTGAAAAAATAAAAAAAACCAAATTAAATGATCAACAGAAGACTTTACTAAGAATTGTTGAATCGAATTTAAACGAAATTATTTCTCCATTTACGCAAGAGGTTTCCCTAAAATATTTCAACCTGACACCTACAGAAATTCAAATTGCTAAGCAAATAAGATATGGATATACCACCCAAAATATTGCAGCGTTTATGAATGTATCTCCAAGGACCGTTGAGACTCACCGAAAAAATATACGAAGAAAAATCGGCATAGAAGGAAAGAAAGCAAATCTCAGATCTCATCTCTTGTCCATCAACTGAATCGTGGTTCTAAAGCCTGCCCACCCAATGGATTGTGTCGGAAATTTCGAATTTTGAACAGAATTTCAAACAATGCCTATCGGTTGTAACCCTTGAACCTTGAACCGATCTGCCAACCCGGATATTTCACCTGTGCGAGACGTTCATTTGCAAGGCATTCAAGGGCGCAGCCGTAGTAGATTACTGCAAGCCCTTGATAACTAAGAAATTGGGCGTCTCGAATACGCCCCCTTAGGGTAAAAATTTTCGAGAAATTAAAAACCCTCTCTAAAATTTTTATGAAATATTCGGGTTATCCGGTCCAGAAGAGGTAAATATACACCGCAGCCACTAACAGAATGGGCCATTGATGCCGGAAAGAAAGACGCTTTAATGAAGAGTCTAAGTGTGAGCGAAAAATATTTTTCAGTACGGCTTTCGAAGCAATAACGCCGATCAGAATAAACGCTGTCTGGTAAATTTTGATCCACCAGGGGCCCATGCTCACCGTCAGGAAATCCAAGTCAACCCCGATCTGCCTTCCCAGAGTGGGGAAAAACTGACCGCCCATGCCTATCAATCGTTCAAAATGGAAACTCAACTCAAAAATAACCACCATTGGAACAAAGGCATAGGCAACAAGATGCGGTGTTACCCGGGACGAGGTGTTTTTAGAACCCAAAGCCATATTTCCGGCTGTTTTGATAAATAAGAACGACAATGACGTTAATAGTACAAAAATCACCGAATACAAAAGCCACGGTTGATTCTGTGCTGCGGCATATTTATGGATATAGCCGGTTTTTTCCAGACCCCGAAATAACTGAGTCCCCATAATGACGGACACCAACAATACCATTGTGTGATCCGGCTTATGAAAAGTCCAAAGCTCTTGGCCTGGCACCCGCAAATTGAGGGCCGGAACCTGGTTTGCACAGTTTTTTACGCAATTCCCACAGAGGATGCAGTCTTGGTTGTTATGAAGTACAAACGGCGCTTCAAAAACCGGACAGCCTGCCTGATGATCCTTCCCGACATAACAGCTGTTCTCCATGCAGTCGTTGTTGCACATATTCTGATTGGCACGCAATTCCAATATCGAACATCTGGATAAAAATCCGATCAATTTGCCAAGAGGACAAAGAAAGCGGCACCAGACCCTCCGCCGGTAAATCAGAGCCAGCATGACTGCCGGTAGGGTAATTGACAAAATCAATATCGCCGTCGCACGGGGAGAAAACGGCATATTAAACACCACCTCGGACCAAAAGATGGCCCCCAAACCGACGACAGCCAGATAGCTTCCATAATTGCGGATAAAAGAAGGTACATTTCGGTTTAGACCATACTTGTGGCTTATGATCGAACTTGAAGCCCCGACAGGACAGACAGCACACCATATTCTGGCGGCAAGAAGACAGCTCAAAATAACCAAAGGTTCCCATAGCCCCCAGGTTAATTCAAGAGATACATTGTGCTCGGGTGTCTGGGTGCCGAAAAAACCCAAGTATATGATCAGAACAAAAAAAATAGCCGCGAGCAGTTGGGGTAAATTGGGATAACTGCTGCTGTGAAATAACCGACGGATGCGTTCCACCTTCAAAAGATTAAAGCTCAACCTCTCCGTGATCCGGGGTGCCGCACCGATGAGAATGTCTTCAGGGGTTAGGCGGCTTTTCTGAGCGAGATTTACAGCCCGCCGGATAACCGCTACGAGTTCGTCAGTATTGCCCGGCCAGTCATAGGCCATGATGCTTTTGTAGACATCGAGGTCAATGCCGGCAATGGATTTCCCGGCCTCTTTGCTATAATGTTCTATCAGATATTCCGCAAGCTGTCGGAGATCTTTTTTTCGCTTTCTAAGCGGCGGCACAGTCAGGATTTGACTTCCTTCTAAAATGTCGAACAGTTGTTTGTTGAATCTGCCGTCCTCAACCCGTTGAGCAAGCTCAACGGAGCTTGTTGCCATAACACGAATCGAAGAATGTATAGACGTTTGATCGCCCAAGGGCTGAAAACAGCCATGTTGAATAAAATCGACCAATTTGGCCTGAACACTTTCTGTCAAGTGTTCAATATTCTCAAGAATTACTGTGCCGCCGTCTCCGATTTGGAACAAACCCAGCCGCCTTTCCGGTGCAAAAGACAGTGTGCCTTTGACATGTCCAAAGAGGGCACTGCTTTGAGCCAGTTCAAGTCGAATGGGATCATTTTTTCTTGATCTATCAACACTTCTCCCGATGCTGACGGTCTTGATGTCTACGGGTAAGAAGGGGCCCTCCTTCCTTTTGCTTTCCCAGTGAATCAGCCCGGCCACATCACCTTTTTCGGTTCCGGGTTCTCCCAAAATCAACACTGCCCTGTCATTTTTGGCCGCTGCTTTAACCTCATCCTGAAGACGCTTGACGGCCTTGCTTCTGCCGATCAACGTCGGCTCAATCCCGGTTCTTTGTTCGGAAATGAACCGCTGGTATGCTTTCTCGGTGGCCGAGGCATGAATGATTTCAATATCCCCTTTGCACAACCGATTGGAAAGAATTTTGGAGAGTGCCAGTGAAAATTCCGGAATTTCAGATGCAAGCTGGTCAAAGGCCTGCCTTGAAATTACCAGAAGGCCACAAGCTTTTTGAGTTTCAACAGAAGCGGATCGGGGTTCACCGGTCAGAAGTGCCATCTCGCCAAAGCTTTCGCCGGGTCCGAGAGTGTTCAGCGTGACGTCAATACCATCTTCCGAAACCCGAAAAACACGGGCTGAGCCTGAAATGATCTGGTAGAAAGAATCCGCCTGATCCCCTTGATGTATGATTATCTTTCCCTCAGGCAAGGCCTGGTATTCAGCGATCTTGGAAATTTTCGCGATTAATTCCAGTGGCAAATTTTTAAAAAGTGCCACCGAGCGGAGCATGTCCTCTCCTTGACGCTGAAGGACAGAGCGCAGCACACCTGGATTCAGATCTTCATTTTCGATAATGAGCTGACCGATGGGTTTATATATCCCATCATGTTCAAGGGCGATCTGCTTTTCTATGGCCGCTTCGATCACCTGTTGATCACAGGTTTGACTCTCGACCAAATAGGATCCTATTTTTTTGAAGGCCATAAGAAACCTCAGAATAAGGCAAGTTCAAAAGGATCAAATGGTTAAGACATGTTACAGTTGGAGTTCAATATTCACCTTATTTTTGCATACAATATTAGCACGAATTAACACGCAAAAAAAGGGAAACTGTGTTCTCATTTTTAAAAATTTAATTACATGAATCATCTATACAACTCTTTATTGCTAAATGAATGTTGACTAAGTATAATTCTTTAGGAAATGATACATCAACATAAACGCTAAAACGTTTCAGGAGAAAGTCTCCAAAATAGTGTTTGGAGGGTCTTCACATGGATAGAAAACCTACTTACGAACAATTGGAACAAAAAGTCAAGGCGTTAGATAGAAAAACCAAAAAGCTTAAACAGGCAGAAGAAGCTCTGATGGAAAGTGAGGAGCGTTACCGGAGTTTGGTGGAAACGATGAATGATGGGCTTGGAATACAAGACAAAAAAGGGCTTATAACCTATGTCAATAATAAATTTAGCCACATGTTGGGTTATAAACCAGAAAATCTTATTGGAAAACCGGTAACAGATTTCCTTGATGACAAGAACAAACAAATATACAAAAACGAAATCTCCATAAGAAGAAAGGGCAAACTATCATCTTATGAAATTGAATGGGTCTGTAAGGATGGTAAAAATATTCCTACACTTCTGTCCCCGCAAGCTATTTTTGATGAAAAAGGGCAATTTAAAGGTAGTTTTGCGGTGATTACTGACATTTCGAGTTTCAAGCAAGTTGAGGAGGCATTAAAGAAAAGCAAAGAGCGATTTCGTACTTTAACCGAAGCAACCAGTGACTGGATTTGGGAAGTGGATAAAAATGGGTTTTATACGTATGCCAGTCCAAAAATATATGATATTCTTGGGTATAGACAAGAAGAAATTATCGGCAAGACACCGTTTGACCTAATGCCCCCTGCAGAGGCCGACCGGGTTTTGAAGTTTTTTAAAACCGTTATTGCTTCAAAACAACCGTTTCATTGTCTTGAAAACATCAACCTCCACAAAAACGGTCATCCGGTGGTCTTAGAGAGCAGTGGAATTCCGGTCTTCGATACTAATGGCGAGCTTTATTGTTATAGAGGCGTTGATAGGGACATCACTGAGCGGAAGCGGATCCAGGAGGAGTTACAGAAAGCTCACGATGAACTTGGAAGTAAGGTGGCAGAACGCACCAGAGAGTTGAATGCCCAGAAAAGTAACCTTGAGGAAGCAAATATCGCATTGCAGATTTTATTGAAGAAACGGCAGGAAGATAAAAAAGAAATGGAAGATAATGTTTTGACAAATGTAAAAGAAATGATTGAGCCCTATTTTGAAAAAATAAAAAAAACGAAACTGGATGATCAACAGAAAGCTATTTTGAGCATTTTAGAGTCAAATCTTAACGAAATTATTTCACCATTTGCTCGAATGATGTCTCTGAAATATTTAAACCTGACACCTTCGGAAATCCACGTAGCAAATCTAATACGCCATGGCATCAACTCCAAAGAGATAGCTGAGATTATGAGTTTATCACCCCGGACAATTTACAATCACAGAAAAAACATCCGAAAAAAGTTCGGATTAGATAACAAAAAAACAAACCTCNNAATGTAAATTTAGATATTTAGCTCAGATCAACTATTAACCCAAGCATCGGTCTTTTCTGAGTTAAATTTGCCAAGATGTCCTGTAACCGGTTATACTATTAGGTCATGAACATCATGGAATCTCAAAAACAGAAAAACCTCTACCCGTCAACCGACGTGAAATTCTTCGTTGTAGGATCCAGGAGGCTGGAAAATGAGATGATAGCCTCCTGCTTGAAAAACAATACCGGGCGAGAAAGCTTTTTGTTTGAAGATATTAAGCGCATGCCTGTCGGTGCTCAGAAAGATCGCGGTGAAAAAAGACTCGTGTTCTATTGCTGTAATGGAAAAGATGTAAACCAAGTTTTAGCTGAAATAAAAGATTATACAAAAAAGAAGGATCCTGGAAACCGTATAGTTTTATTTAATGTATCCAAAGGCGTGGCGTTAGAGAAAGTAATCCTATCAAAGAAGGTACAGGGGGTTTTTTATGAGCATGACACATTGGATATTTTCCTGAAAGGCGTCAAGTCTGTCCTCGACGGAAAATTATGGTTTTCCAGAGATATTATGACGAAATTTATTTTTGAAGGTATAGATAAAGATAAATCCTTAAAGAAAAGCAGCGACCACCTAACCGAAAGGCAGATTGAAATACTCGCCTTAGTTTCCGTGGGGGCCACAAATGGAGAGATTGCCGACAAACTTTACATCAGTCCCAATACGGTGAAGACCCATCTTTATAATATTTTTAGAAAAATCAATGTCCCCAATCGTGTTCAGGCATCTCTCTGGGCTGCCAAGAACCTATAATCCCTGGACGTTGTACTGCAGGCAGTTCCTAACTAATTGAGCTCTTTAG
Source organism: Desulfobacteraceae bacterium (assembly GCA_003486165.1). GTDB lineage: Bacteria > Desulfobacterota > Desulfobacteria > Desulfobacterales > UBA11574 > UBA11574. Next base: position 5,044 of record DNGT01000369.1, on the reverse strand, counting down.
ATGTGATTTTTTCCCAGATTATTGAAACAAAGCAAAAACTCCGGTTTTCGGAGTCGAAACGCAGTGGAGATATAGATTCTTTTGGATCGGAGCAAAGCTTAGATCCAGTGAGACCTTTGAAAAATGCTCATCTTTGTTCAAGTTCAAGGAAGGNNGAAATCGGGCAAAAAGGGGCGTTTTGCAAAGGTCTCCCCTTTTTGACGGGTCAGCGGGGATCATCATCTATTTTAAGTCCGTTCATGTATTAGCCATATCAAGGTAGTGTAACTTTATAATATTATTAGGACAAACATTATTTAGGATAAAATTGTATCTTGACATGTGATGAGAATTATAGTTTTATGGGATTAAGCTTGGACTTTTGCATCTAACGTTCTGCTGGGAGGCCAAAGCCAATGGTCTGACTCTGATTACCCGCCTCAAAGAGACAAGCACTCATAAACCAAATTCTCTAAATTAATCCAAAAAAAAATTGTGGCTGCGATCAGGTGACGCATTACAGGTGTTTCAATTAAGTATATTCCTTAAACAAATACGGGGAAAACTTTTAAGCGTGTTCTAATCGGGTTTTTTCAAATCAAAAGAATCGTTACCGGCTTTTGCCAATCAATAGAATTGAATAATGGCGCGNNTCCCTTTCGGGTTTGACCTGGAGGAAAATATCGGTTTGGACTTAATGTTCAGACTGAGAGGATTCAGAGATGCGCCTTCTGATGTTATTATTGTGTCTTTGGACAAAGCCACTGTTGATGCCCTCCAACTGCCCCCAAATCCTGAAAAATGGCCTCGGTCTCTTCACGCAAATCTCATCGAAAATCTGGTCCAAAACGGCGCTTCGGTTATTGTCTTTGACTTGATGTTCCACGAACCAGGCCTTTTAGAACAAGACAATTTACTCGCCCAAACAATTCGTAAAGCCGGTAATGTTGTTCTTTGCCAGTGTCTTCAAAATGAAACGGTTCCATTAACCGATAAAGACGGGAGGAAAACGGGTGAATTAATTATTGAGAAACTGATTCAACCGATCCCTTCGATCGAAAAATCTGCGCTTGCCTTAGCACCGTTTCCACTCCCCAAAGTTCCTGTCAAGGTAAGCCAATACTGGACATTTAAGACAGGGGCAGGAGATCTGCCGACATTACCGGTCACGGTGTTCCAGATTTTTGCGTTTAAAGTATATGATGAATTCATTCAATTGCTGGAAAAAGTCAGTCCATCTCAAACTGAGAAATTACTTCGTGATAAGGATACGATTATTGAAAATAGATGGATTGAAGAAACCATGCTGATATTGAGAAATCTCTTTCAAGAAAATCCAAAGCTCGGAAAGAAAATGTTTCAGGAATTTCGGAATTCCACAATATTGTCATCCGATGTAAAGAAGGAGCGAATTCTTAAATCCCTGGTAAACATATATCGAGGTCCCACAAGTCGCTACGTTAATTTTTACGGACCTCCAGGCGCCATCAAGAACATTTCCTACTATAAATTGCTGAAACATGATCTAAATTCGCCTTTAAAACAAATGAAAATTGATTTAAGGGATAAAGTCGTATTCGTAGGACTTGCAGAAAACATACGTCTCGCACAAAAAGACGGCTTTTATACGGTTTTTTCTCAACCGAGCGGAGAAGATATCAGTGGCGTTGAAATTGCGGCAAGCGCTTTCGCAAACCTGTTGGAGGACAATCCTATTCAGCCACTTGTTTTCCCCGTACATCATTTGATAATTTTTCTCTGGGGAATTTTACTGAGCTTTCTCTGTTTTTTTATTTCACCTATCCTTGCCGCTGTCGGTGTGATGTGTATGAGCATTCTTTACCTGACTGCAGCCGTGGCGCAATTTAAAAATACCGGCAGTTGGTATCCGGTTGTTGTACCGCTATTTTTTCAGGCTCCTGTTGCCTACTTTGGCATTATCCTCTGGAAGTTTTTCGAAACGAGCAAGGAACGCCAGAGCATTAAAAGTGCCCTTGCATACTATCTGCCTGAAAGAGAAGTGACCCGGTTGTCTAAGAATATCGGAGATATTAAAAGAAATATCCAAACAGTTTATGGCACCTGTTTGTTCACGGATGTCGAAGAGTATACTTCCATATCAGAAAATATAGAACCAAAAGAACTCGCCAGTTTTATGAACAAATACTTCGAAGCTGTCTTCGAGCCCGTGCGTAAACATGGTGGATTCGTCTCAGATATCAAGGGAGATTCTATGTTATCGGTTTGGGCAACTGCAGGTCCTAATATTACCGAAAGAACAAACGCATGCCTTGCAGCTCTCGATATTTTAAGTTCAGTGCAAAAGTTCAAGCATTATTCCGATACCCTTTATTTTCCCACCCGAATTGGTTTGCATTCCGGATTTATATCGCTTGGAAGTGTCGGCGCCATCGATCGTTACGAGTATCGTCCTCTCGGTGACATCGTCAATACAGCGTCAAGAATTGAGAATCTGAATAAATATTTTGGAACACGAATATTGGCATCCGAAGAGGTACTTCATCGAGTTGACGGTTTAATGACACGAAAGCTCGGGAAATTTCTTCTTGCTGGAAAAACAAAGGCGGTTACTGTTTATGAATTAATATCTCGATTAGAAGAAGCCAATGCTCATCAGAAAAATCTTTGTTCGATTTTCAGTGAAGGATTGGGCGCGTATGACAAACGATCTTGGGAAGACGCTATCAAAGCGTTTTATGAGGTCACAAGAACGTCTAAGGAAGACGGACCTTCGACATTTTATCTGCACTTATGTGAGAAGTACAAAATTAATCCGCCCGGTGAAACCTGGGATGGTGTAGTTGTTCTCAGAACCAAATAGTAATAGATTATATCGCCTGAAGCATCAATGACATACGAATCTTAATTTTCTGAAAAGGTTTTGACATTCAATTACTCACAAGGATAGGAGATGGCTGCCATGCTAACTGTTAAATCTCGTCATGTTTTCTCATCGCTGCTGTTTATCTTGTTAATGGTTTGTTTATCGACAACCTCATGGGCTCAAGAACCTTGTGAAAGCTGGGCGGGTAAGATTGTGTCCGTTCAGGGTGTCGTGGAAGCTCAAAGAGTAGGTCAAACTCACTGGGATCCGGCTCGCTTAAACGACACTTACTGCATCGGCGATATGATTCGGGTTCATAAAAACAGCCGGGCGGCCCTTGTGCTTGCCAACGGGGCGACGCTGCGTCTCGATCAGGAAAGCGCGATAACTTTCTCACGTCTGGAGGAGAAAGAAACGCTTTTTCTCAAGCTTCTTGAGGGCGCGGCTCATTTCTTCAGCCGTATTCCCCATACCCTTAAATTGGCCACTCCTTTTGTTAACGGTGCGGTGGAAGGAACGGAATTTTTTGTAAGGGTTGACGAAAACAAGACATTTATATCGGTATTTGAAGGGAAAGTACTGGCCTCCAATTCGGCAGGGAGCCTCTCGCTCACCGATGGCCAATCGGCGGTTGCCGACGCCGGAAAAGCGCCTGTGGCCCGTGTTGTGGCGCGTCCCCGGGATGCCGTTCACTGGGCATTGTACTATCCTCCTGTCATTTACGGAAAAGCCCCTGCCGAAGAAGGCGCCGATACCCCGCAATTTTTGGTTTATCAGGCGTCAATGCTGCTTTCCGTGGGCCGTGTAGATGAGGCAAAATCCAATATTGAACAGGCGTTGAAAAAGGACCCGAAGTATGGCGATGCCATTGCGCTTCAATCCATCATTGCTGTTGTGCAGAACGAGAAACAGAAAGCCCTCGCTCTTGCCCAACAGGCCGTCGANNTGGGCGAGACTGGCAGAAATGTGGTCGTCATTCGGAGAGCTGGACAAGGCTCTCGATGCGGCTCAAAGAGCCGTGACCCTGGATCCGAATCTTTCCAGAACGCAGTCTGTTCTGGGATTTGCTTATCTGACACAGCTTAAGACAAAAGAATCTAAAAAGGCTTTTGAAAAAGCCATTGAGCTGGATCAGGCCGCGCCCCTCCCGAGGTTGGGCCTGGGTCTGGCAAAAATTCGGGACGGGGATTTGCAGGACGGCGGAAGGGAAATCGAGATTGCCGCGAGCCTGGACCCCAACAACTCGATTGTCCGTAGCTATCTGGGTAAGGTTTACTATGAAGAGAAGCGAGGAAAGCTAGACGGACGGGAGTATGCGGTGGCCAAGGAACTCGATCCGCAGGATCCGACCCCCTGGTTCTACGATGCCATCCGAAAGCAGACGATCAACCGGCCAGTGGAGGCCTTGCAGGACCTTCAGAAGGCCATCGAGCTCAACGACAACCGTGCGGTTTACCGTTCCAGGCTGCTGCTCGATTCGGACCTGGCTGCACGAAGCTCGAGCCTTGCCAGGGTCTACAATAATCTGGGCTTTCAGCAGCTGGGCCTGGTAGAAGGATTCAAGTCGGTCAACACCGATCCGGGAAACTTTTCCGCTCACCGGTTCCTGGCCGATACTTATTCCGTTCTGCCCAACCATGAAATCGCCAGGGTGAGCGAACTTTTACAAAGCCAGCTCCTTCAGCCGGTCAACATTACGCCGTTACAACCGCAACAGGCTGAAAGCAATCTGAAAATATTTGAAGGTCTCGGACCGTCGGCCCTGTCTTTTAACGAGTTTAACCCGCTTTTTCAGCGGAACCGGGTTGCCCTGCAAGCAAGCGGGGTTGTGGGTGGGAACAGCACCCAGGGCAATGACCTTATTTTTTCAGGAGTGTACGGCAGGACGTCTTTCAGCATCGGCCAGTTTCATGGTGAAACCGACGGATTTCGGGAAAACAACGATCAGAAACAAAACATCTACAATGTGTTCGCCCAGGCGAGCCTGTCACACAAGACCAGCCTTCAGGTGGAATATCGAAGTACAGACAAAGAAACAGGTGATCTTTCGCGTCTTTTTGACCCGGATAATTTTTTGAGCAATCAGAGAATAACTCGGGACACCGAGTCCTTCCGATTTGGCTTCCATCATGCCTTTTCTCCGAATTCCGATTTCATCGCATCTATCATATACCAGGATGCCGTTTCTAACCAACAAACTCTGTATCTTACTCCTCCAGA
>DNGT01000026.1 GCA_003486165.1 Desulfobacteraceae bacterium | reverse complement strand
ATTTCCACAAAGTTTTAACTTTTCTTTATCAACACGATAATCAATGACATCGTTAAGGGCATAAACCGCCGTGTATCCGGCAAACGTGGTAATCAGTCCGATTAAAATTACTTCAAGAGAGGGGAACCGGCCGAGCCAGAGCAACGCACCCAATGCAGGGGTGGCCATATCTAAAATTCCATGGGGCGTTCTGGAGAGCGCCCAGAAAAGATTTATTTTAGCAAGACCGCTATAAGGACGAATCTGTTGCGTCATCTTTGCATCCAAAATCTTAGTAATTCTAAGGTATTAAGAATATTGGCAAGGTGCTTGGCTTTCAAGGCCGCTACTCATTAGCACGTAACCCGTCTTTGGGTCAAGGCATTACCATTTCTCGTTTCATATGGATTTCAAACCGTTCAACCAATAGAGAACATGTCAGACACATGAAGAAATACAACACCATCACCGTGATCCATACCTCAAAGGTTAAAAACGTCGCCGACATAAGCTCCATGCCCTGAAACGTAAGTTCCTGGATAGAAATAACAGAGACAATTGAAGAATCTTTGATCGTTGAAATAAACTGTCCGGCCAGCGGTGGGAGTATCCTCTGGACAGCCTGGGGGAAAATAATATGGCGAATCTGCTCATACCTTGAAAAGCCTACGGCTGCAGATGCTTCCCACTGACCGTTTTCAATGGACTGAATGCCGGCCCGTATGATTTCTGTAATATAAGCTCCTTCATAAATGCCCAAAGCAAGCATGCCGGACAAAAGCGTCGGTAATTGTGTTGGAGAGATGAATATAAAGGACACCATATCCTGAAAGAGTCCAGGTGTAGATTTTTTCAGATGGTCCATTCCGTTGATGGGAAAAAACTGATCGCTGATAAAATAATAGAAAATGAATATCCAGACCAGAACGGGTATATTTCGAATCAGCTCAACATAGCCCCAGCCGATGAACCGCCAGAAAGGGCTTCGGCTGGTACGGAAAAGGCCCATGATGATTCCAAAAATCATGGCAACGATGGTGGAACAGATGCTTAACCGAAGGGTTATAAACAGACCCTGCATGATCAGTCCCGGAACCCATTTGTTCGTAGTCGCATCAAACCTGAAAAGATACTGGGGTATAACGTCCCAATTCCACTTGTAATGAACTTCGACAATTATTCGATAGGTAATCCAGACGCAGGCACAAGTTAAGATTAAAAATATTAATATGTCCAGACGTCTAATTTTAAGTTTCAGCGATTTCAAAAGAATCTTTGCCTCAAGGTTTTTATTAAAAAAAGGATGAAAGCGATTATTTTATCATTTTTTCCCAGTCTTTGGAACGGAACCAGTAATTTTTTCGGTCAGTGAGCCATCCTTCGGATTCAACATAACGAATCCAGTTGTCGAGATAATTTAAGGTATCAAAATCTCCTTTTTTTACTGCAAACCCAATGGGTTCTCTTGTAAATGTTTTATCAAGAGGGATAAAAAGTTTATTGGGATATTTAATGGCCTGAAATTCAGGTGTTGGGGCCGATCCAACAACAGCGTGAACCTTTCCGTTCACCAGTTCCTGATATGCCTGGGATTCATCATCAAACAGCCGCAGCGTGGCTTTTGGCATATATTTTTTGGCGGCGGTCACGGCAGTTGAGCCAAGTCTGGCTGCGATAACGACACTAGAACTGTTGAAGTCTTCAAGTCGGCTGAATCCGGCGGCGATTGTTTTATGGGCAACTATCGACATTCCAGTGTAATCGTATGGGATACTGAAGTTGACCTTTAAATTTCGGCTTGGGATGATTCCCATGCCGCCGATGATGACGTCAAATTTTCCTGTGATGAGCGCCGGTATGATCCCGGACCATTTGGTTGGAACAAAATCGACTTCAACGCCGGTATCCTTGGCCAGACGTTTTGCGACGTCAATCTCAAAACCGATAAGATTTCCGGTCTTATCCTTCATGGCCCATGGCACAAAAGTCGACATACCCACTCGGAGAACACCGCGCTTTTGAACCTGTTCGATGACGCTTTCTTTTTCTTTGGCCTGACTGGCAGGGGAGGAATTATTGTTGCATGCGATCATCATCACCAAAATTGCAGTTGCCAGCATATACGTTCGCATGGGTGAAAAAAAAATCATTTCCATTCTCCTTTCTATAGGTGATGTATAAAGGTAAATATTGTACTTAAGTTTTAGACTTCAACGGCAAGACGCTTTCCCATAATATTTACGACGAAGGATAACGTCGCCGTCATCAATAAATATATGGCTGCTATGATAAACCATAGTTCAAAAACCATATATGTTTCCGCAATAATCTGTTCACCCTGCATGGTCAAATCATAAATCGCGATGGTGCTGACTAAGGCGGAATCTTTAATCAGCGATATGGCCTGACTTGCAAGGGGCGGAAGCATATGACGGATGGCTTGGGGTAGAATGACATGACGATACGTATTGCAATGATTAAGGCCGATGCTGTATGCTGCTTCCCACTGGCCTTTATGGATAGAAAGAATTCCTGCCCGAAAGATTTCCGATGCATATGCGCCTTCAAAAAGACTCAATGCCATTACAGCAGAGGTAAATCTGCTGAATCCCAGTACCGGCGAAATGACGAAATAAATAAAAAAGATCTGCACAAGAAGCGGTGTGTTTCTGACCAGTTCCATGTAGACCCGCGACAGTGTCCGGGCTGCAAAAGAATCCGAGAGCCGAAAAAGTGCGGTAACCAGACCGAAAATGCTCGAAATTACCAGGCTCATGACGGTAATTTTTACCGTGACTAAGATACCATCAAGAAGGGGACCTGCAACAAATGAACCGTCGATAAATGTAAAAAGATACTTAGGGATACGATACCACTGCCAATTGTAGTCCAACTTGCCGGTACTGACAAACATAAACCACNNTTCAGTTTGTCGAACGAAAAGAGTAAACGCTTCGGATTCGGTTCATCAATTCATCCTCGGTCACCGGTCTACCACTCGATATAACAGTTTATCAAAATTCATGCCATCGTGTTTTTTGTGAAAAATTTTAACCCATATGCTGGCTTTCCTGCCTTATGGACAGCATCTATGGTTAACATTGCTTTTGTGTGTCATTTAGGTGTTTCAATATCATTATGATACAAACCTGTCTCATAATACGATGTCAGGATCCTTCGCTGAATGGATCGGAGGATATAAAATTCAGTTCTGGATCGCCGCTAACCGTCGATTCCTGATTTAAAATCTCATGGTGTCAAATTTTTGATTTGCTGTCACTAAACACGTGTAAGTAGCTATTTATNNTCATTGGAGGAATATCATGATGAAATTAGACGATATTAAAAAGGATCAGTACCTTATCGATGCCATAGATTGGGATATGACACCGGAAGAAGCGGTCCGGCTCTATCTTGAATGGGGTAACAACTGGGCCGGCGGCAATTATGTAATCCGTTCCAAGGATGATACAGCGCATTATTTTGTGGTCAACACTTGGAAAGATACCCCCGTTATCTATCTCATAGAGAGAAATTCCGAGGAAGCGAAGGAATTGGCTGAGATTGAGATTCCGGAAGTGTTGAAAAAACGGTATGTAGAAATTAACGGCAGTGCCAGAGGTGTTTACTCAATTGAAGGCGAAATAAAGGCATGGCTTAAAAAAGAACTCGATTCGTAAAGGAGGTAAAGAATGGAGGAAAAAGTTTTGGATGCAATGAAAAAGGCGGGAATACCCTTAAAACCCGGTGAAGTGGCTGGGATGATCGGTGAAGAGAGCAAGACCGTTTCGAAGGTCATTGGTACTTTGAAAAAGAAGGGGAAGGTGATATCTCCAAAAAGATGCTATTATGCGCCCAGTGAATAAGCGTTCAAAGAGATTTTGGTTAAGGAAACAACCCGTAGATTAAGGAATTTCTAAGTATAGGCGTTTCCCGGTTTTATACCTAAGAGCTTGAGTAATTTTGCAAGAGGGCAAAATCCGGTAAATGCCGATTGAAGAAGATTGGCACCGACAAAAGCGGTTAGCCATAGCCAGTAGTGGCTGTGAAAAACATAGAGAATCAAGCTGATGAGTACCATACAGCCGGCGAATCCAACAACAATACGGTCGATATTCACATAGACCTCCCTTTTAAACAAAGATGATGCGTTTCTTGTTACGGTGCATCGGGTTGTTTATGGCAGATGCAGTCCCGTTCTCCGCAATGATTGCAGATATAGACCTCATGCCTGTTATTAGCTTTTCTTTTTTTATTTAAGATCATAAAAAAGAATAAAAATACAAATATTATGATGATGAAAAAAAATACAGCTTCTTTCATTATTACCCTTTATCGAAAGATCATATGTTTAAAAGTAGAAAATTTTCAGCAGTCCTTCCCATGAAATGACGGGGAATGTGTCCCGTATTCAACTTCCAACAATGAGTTTATGGATTTAATAATTATGCCTATTTAAAATAAAAGATTGATTCTTTCAAGACAAACTGTAAAATAAAAATATGGTTTCTATGGCAATGACCCCTTTAATTTGAATATATGTTAGGGGTCGATCGTAGAAACCTTTAATGGTGGTAATGTTTAACATAAAAGCTATATTGATCATTTCTTAAGTCTATGAAAATTTTGATAAGTATATAAAAAACACGATTACAAAGGCGAAAAAAATTAAAGGAGGGTTTTATGACATTTGAATCTTTTGAGGTACTGATCGAATTCGCAATCGAAAAAGAAAGAGAAGCCGCCGCTTTTTATACAGACCTGGCCGGTCGGACATCCTTTTCAGGTGTAAAAGGTTCGTTGCTCGAGATGTCAGAAGAAGAAAAAAAGCATGAACGCCTTTTAAAGAATCTGGGAGACAACAAAGCGCTTGTTGAAGAATATAAATTTAAATGGATTCCGGATATGAAACGGAGTGATTACATGGTCGAACTTAAATATGAAGACGGCATGAATTATGTAGACATTCTTCGCCTTGCCATGAAACGTGAAGAGCAGGCTTTAAAGATGTATAATGAACTTCAGAAAAAGACTGACAATCCTGAGAATATAAAGCTTCTCAAGGTGCTTTGCCAGGAGGAGGCAAAACACAAACTATTTTTAGAAGGTCTCTACGATGACTATATGGCGGAGCAGGGAGATTAATGCCTGAATAAGTGTTATTGCTCAACTGTGGTTTAAAGCTCTTTTAAATGATCATTCATGGAACAGCCCATTTATTTTTATAATCAGCAAGGCGAAAAAATTGCCGGTACGCTCCATTTGCCCAAAAGGCCTGCCGGGTGCGGTGTAGTTTTTGGTCATTGTTTCACCTGCTCCCGGCATACCCGCATTATTCGCCAGATTTGCAATGAACTGGCTGAGAAAGACGTTTTGGCCCTGCGGTTTGACTTTTCCGGAAACGGGCAGAGCGAGGGCGAATTTTCGGCGTCCAACTATTCCAAACAGATCACCGAGATGCAGACCGCCACCGGCATTATCACTGAAAAAGGTGCGCGCTGGATCGGTCTTGCAGGGCACAGCATGGGAGCGGTCATTGCCGTTCTCACAGCAGCACGAACCAGTACCGTGAAGGCGGTATGTGCGCTGGCCGGACGATTATCAGGACTGAACGCCTCCCATTTTTTCAGCAAAAAACAGCTAAAGGAACTCGAGGACACCGGCAGGGTATCGTTTAATAGTCGAGGCCGTTCATTACAACTTTCAACCAAATTTTTTGCAGACGCCAAGCAGTATGATCTTCCGGAAACCGTAAAATCATTACAAACACCACTGATGGTTGTCCACGGTGATGCCGACGAAATCATTCCGGTTCAGGATGCATATCTGGCCAAGACATTGAATCCTGAATATACGGAGTTGGAGATAATACCGGGTGCCGACCACATGTTCAGTGACGAGAGGCATCGTTCCCAGGCTTCTCGATTGGTGGTGAAATGGTTTAAGGAACACCTCCATGGACCTCTCTGAAACCCTGAGCAAAGACTACATTGACTCACAATACGAGCAATGGAAGGCCGATCCCTACTCGGTGTCCCGTGACTGGCGCTTCTTTTTTGAAGGCTTTGACATGGGTCACGGCATGGGTCGTGAAGTCGAGGCCGTCTATGACAAAGAACAGTTTTTAAAACAATCCCAGGTGGAAGACCTTATAAGACGGTATCGTGAAATCGGACATTTGCTGGCCTGTCTCGATCCTTTGACCGCATGCCCTACGGATCATCCATTGTTGAACATTTCCGCATTTGATCTCACCCTGAAAGATCTGGATGCCAAATTTTATGCAAAAGGTCTGATTGAAAACCATCGCACTTCATTAAAAGACATTATCCAAACGCTTAAAGAGACATACTGCCGTTCCATCGGCGTGGAGTTCATGCATCTGCAGGATCCACAAGAGCGCAAATGGCTTCAGGACCGGATGGAACCTGTGCGGAATAAGCCCGATCTAAAACCCGATGATAAAATCCGGATCATGGAAAAGCTTTATCAGGCCGCCCTTTTCGAACAGTTTCTCCACAAAAAATATCTGGGCCAGACACGATTTTCACTCGAAGGTGCTGAAGCGGTCGTTCCCATGCTCGATGTTCTCGCCGACAGGGCTGCATCACAGGGTTGCCGGGAAATCATTCTGGGGATGGCCCATCGGGGACGATTGAATATTCAAGCCAATGTGTTGAACAAGTCTTTTGAGGAAATTTTCACTGAATTTGAAAGCTGTTACGATCCGGACGAAGTTTTTGGCGCCGGGGATGTCAAATACCATAACGGGTATCTCGCAGATATTAAGACCCGGCGGGGTGAACCGCTGCGATTCTTTCTGGTCAACAATCCCAGCCATTTGGAATCCGTCAATCCGGTGGTTCAAGGATTTGTGAGAGCACGCCAGGAGATTCTGGGCGACGATAAAAAAAACGCGGTTTTGTCCCTTCTTATCCATGGCGATGCTGCTTTTTCCGGACAGGGCGTAGTTACCGAAACCCTGAACATGTCACAGCTCACCGGATACAAAACCGGTGGTACGATCCATCTGGTGATCAATAATCAGATCGGTTATACAACACTTCCTGAACATGCCCGATCCACCCGATATGCAACGGATGTAGCCAAAATGCTGATGGTCCCGATTTTTCATGTCCACGGCGAAGATCCGGAGGCCGTTGTTCACGTGGTCCGTCTTGCCGTGGATTATCGGAAGACCTTCAACAAGGACGTGGTCATCGATATCATCTGCTTTCGCAAGTATGGTCACAACGAAGGCGACGAACCCTATTTTACACAACCGCAAATGTATGAGCGGATTCGAAGCCGTCCCTCTTTGAACACGGTGTATTCCCAAAAACTGATAGAGCAGGGCCTTGCC
>DNGT01000273.1 GCA_003486165.1 Desulfobacteraceae bacterium | reverse complement strand
TTTGCTTCAGCAGGGTTGTATAAATACTTGTCAAAGCGATCCAGTTTTTCTCCGACATATGATTTTAAATTTTCCGAGGGATCAATATTTTTAAATGTCACCGATGTTTGCATGCGTAAAACCTCCCTAAAATTCTTTTCGTTTGTTCGATGGCAATACTCTCATCATTTCGCGATATTTGGCTACGGTTCTTCGAGCAATACTAATATTTGACTCTTTTAGAATTCTCGAGATTTTATCATCGCTGTATGGCTTTTTGGGATCTTCACTCTCAATAATCTGTCTTATCTTTTCTTGAACACTGGCAGAGGCGATAGCATCGCCCTGGACCCGCTGAATTGAACTGTTAAAAAAATATTTCAATTCAAAAATACCACGCGGTGTGTGAACATATTTGTTGGTTGTTACCCTGCTGATTGTCGATTCGTGCATTCCGATGTCTTCCGCAACATCTCTCAATACCATGGGTTTCAAGTATGCGATGCCCTTGTCAAAAAAACTTCGCTGAAACTTCAGTATACTTTCCATCACCTTGTATATGGTTTTCTGGCGTTGATGAATACTTCGGATGAGCCATGTGGCGGATCGCATCTTTTCCTGAATATATTCCTTTGCATCGTCGGAAAATGTTCCGCCATCCTTGAAGGCATTTTTATAAAAATTGTTAACGTGCAGTCTTGGCATACCATCATCGTTAACCAGTATTACAAACTCATTTTCCAGTTTGTAGACAAAAACGTCGGGATTAATGTATTGAGCTTCTTCTTCGGTAAATTCCCTGCCGGGCCTTGGCTCTAAACTTTTGATCACTTTTACTGCAGTAATAATATCNNAGATGGTTTTCGATAATTTTGATCACAATGGTATCGTCGAGGTTAAAATGCCTTGCCTGTATGAGCAGACACTCTCTTAAGTCTCTTGCGCACACACCCGTGGGATCAAATGTTTGCATTAAGGCTAAAACTTGTTCAATCTTTTCAGGATCAGAACCGCTCATAGTGGAGAGATTTTCGATGGATGCATCCAGATAACCATCTTCATTTAGATTGCCGACGATAAGACTTCCGATTTTTTCTTCCTCTTGGGTCGGAGATGTCATAAGCAGTTGCCAAAGTAAATGATCACGCAGAGATTCCTTGTGTGCTATAAAAGATTCGAAATCTGGTGAATCTTTTCTTTCGGCTTCGAAATGGGTTCTGCCCGAAGAGCTGTATTCATTGATATAATTGTTCCAGTCAATATCATCACGGATCTTTTCCTGTATNNTGCCGGATTTTCCTCGAGTTCTTTTCGAATCGTATTCAGAAGCTCAAGTCTTGACAGCTGCAGAAGCTTGATTGCCATCTGAAGCTGAGGGGTCATGATCAGCTGCTGAGTTAATTTCAACTGTTGTCTTAGTTCAAGGGCCATTTTATAATTTAAACTCGTCTCCTAAGTATATCCGCCGAGCGGTTTCGCTTGATACAATCTTTTCCGGAGGTCCGGATTCAATGATCTTGCCATCATTTAATATATAGGCTTTGTCACAGGCTTCAAGTGTTTCTCTCACATTATGATCCGAGATAAGAATACCTATACCTCTGTTTTTAAGATGCGCAATGATGTTTTTGATGTCGATTACAGCCAATGGGTCTATACCTGCAAAAGGTTCATCAAGAAGAATAAATGAAGGGTTTGTGGCCAGCGCTCGTGTAATTTCGAGCCGCCGCCTTTCCCCACCTGAGAGCAGATTGGCCTTTTGGTTCATCAAATGTTTTATTCCGAGTTCATCAAGGAGCATATCTGCCCGTTCTTCCTGCTCTATTTTAGAGATAGATAACGTTTCAAGAATTGCCATGATATTTTGTTTAACCGTCAGTTTTTTAAATACCGACGTCTCTTGGGGAAGATATCCGACGCCCCTGCGTGCTCTCAAATACATAGGATACGTCGTTATGTCTTCATCATCAAGAAATACGTGTCCTTTGTCGGGCTTTATCATTCCAATGGTCATATAAAAGGTCGTGGTTTTGCCTGCGCCGTTTGGGCCAAGGAGGCCAACAACACTGTTGTTTTTTATTTTCATGGTAACGGAATTTACAATCTGTTTCCCATTATATATTTTGACCAAATTTTCAAGAGATAATGTTGCCAATTATTTTATACCCTTTTGACCCGAATAAAATACTGCTTCCACTCGTTCTTTATTCCCACTTTCGACGTTAATGCGCCCGTCGATTCTGTAAAACGTTATTTTTTCACCAGAAATAGAATCCTTTTCACTTATGATCTTTGAGTTGTTTCCCGACAAAACAAGCACTTTGGTTTCTGTATTGTATACGGCCTGTTGAGCAGTTGCAACCTTGTTGTCAAATATTATTTCAACGGTACCCTTGGCAACGATTTTATGTATCGATTCTTCATTCACAGAAAGGGGCCCTTTATTGGCAATATTTTTTTTAAAAAAAATTTTGAGCCGATCTGATGTAATAACGGTGTCGTCCTGGATTGCTTTAACATTCCCAATAAATTCGGCATATCCGGCTTTGCTGTCAGAGATCAGCTTGTCTGATGTTATATGAATGGCTCCGTCGTTTACTTTAGGGCTATTATTTTTCGGTTTACCCGACGTATCGTTAGCATACGTCATATGTATTAAAAAGCAAAAGGTAAGCAAAAAAAACACGGCCCAATATCGCAAAACTTTGAAATAATATGGATTAAAGTGTAAATCGCTCACTAAAAGTTCCTTTGACTTTTCCTTCAAACAACGCTTTATTGGTGTTTAAATTTAATGACATGGAATCAGCAACAAGCTCAAATGAATCACCAGTAATGTTAACCGGAACTTTTGAAAAAATGATTCGCTTGTCATGTTTGTAATATAAGTTTTCACATTTTAGTTTGTAATCTTTATTTTTTACAACAACATTACCATATATTTCCATGTCGTTAGAATCTGTTTTCAAAATTCCTTGACTTGCTGTTATATAAACCATGGTTTCATCTTTAAGATAAAATGTCACAGACAGATCCTTGAAAATTGCCTGGCTATCTTTATCCATATAATCTGCAGAGGCGGCATCCAGACTCCATTCCTTTCTTCCATTTCGGGTAGCAGTTTGATGCGCCTTGCCGATGGAGATATTTGCTTTGTTTTGACCGAAAGAAAAAGTGATATCATTTTTTT
>DNGT01000446.1 GCA_003486165.1 Desulfobacteraceae bacterium | reverse complement strand
CCGCTGCTTCATCTGGCCGGATATATTGAAGAGGCAAGGTGGGCGGAAGCAGAAAAGATGATTCATCAGCTAAACCTTGACGCCGGAAAGGTCAAGACGGCATTCCAGGCGTCAGTCAATTGGGCCGGCGAATTGGCCGTACTGCAATCGAAAAGTTCCTGAAACCTGAGCCGGAGGGTACGGAAATGCCGCCGCTGCAAAGTCATCGAAATGACCAGACATGGAGACGCCAGAGTGAAGCGGGGGAACAAAACCTCTGAACACGCACAATTCAGTTATTGTCTAATTGCCCAATATCCCTTTGACTTTCTTGCCGATGTCATCGAGGCTTTCTTCTTTATCGATAGTGTCTCCTAATTTCTTTATTGCGTCTTGTCCAAGAGAATCTAAATTGACGCCCATGGAAGAAAGCTCTTTGTTCAATACATCAGTTACAGCAGGAGATGTGATTTTTCCGTACAAAGCTGCAAATACTTCCCTAAATGCTTCAGCCGGTGATACACCATTCTTGTTTTTTCCAATATCCTTAAGATGGATGTTCGGTAAGGTTGCACTGATTTGTCTGTCTCCTATGCCGTATACTGACAATTCCAGGTTAACTTTTCCTTCCTTTACAATAAAATCTCGAATGATGAGTTTTTTTCCGGTGCCTTGTTTCTCAGACTCTTTTGTTGCAGCCTTTCCCGAGCTTGAAGTTTTGGTCATATTTTTTAAAATCGTATTGAAATTGTCGATTTCTCCCTTTTTTTCGTATGTAATCTCAGGGCTTATCACCTCGATTCGATCAATGACAATTGTGTTGCTTGTCAAGGATTTCTCGTCGACGTTCACAAGAACCGAACCGACTTTCATGGCGCTCGGTGTGTTGAATCCGGCAGGGTTGCCGAGAAAAAATTGCTTAATTTTAGCTTCTGCTGAAAAAATAGAAACTCCCACATCATCCACATGCAATTCTGTTTTTGTTATTTCGGGTCCGTAGGAATTAACGGCTTGTTTAATGATGGGACCAAGGTTTGAAAGTCCGAAAATAATAATAGCGACAACAACGACTATCGCGCCGACCCCAATGTAAATCCATTTTTTCATGATTTATTCTCCTTAACTAAGTGTTTATGGTATTAGGACCTCTAAGGCGTTTTGGTTATCAAGGGCTCGCAGTAGACGACGGAGGTCTGTCCTGTTTCAACAGAATCTTTTCCCGCTTATTTGCCGCAGCATTTTTTATATTTATTTCCGCTTCCACATGGACAGGGTTCGTTTCGCCCGACTTTCTTTTCAACTTCCTGTGGTTTCGGCCAGTTCAGCAGAATTTCCAAGTCGTCAATATTCTCCGGCTGGTCAGCCGTCAATTCTATTTTACATTCCCAATTGTTTTGTTCAAAAATCTTGGCAACTTCCTTCATTCGTTTTTTTGTTTTGACATGAACCACAGCGGGATTCTTTTCAGTGCCCAATTTTGCCGTCTTTTTACCATCAAATATTTTTTTCATGTTTTCACCTTTAAAATATTATAAAGAAAAAAAAGATTATTTTGAGAAACATATTTTTACTGTCCCGGCAGATAAAGCTTGCTGATTCTGCGGAAAGATTCTGTTTGTTCTTTTTCCCATTTGTGATCGTGGCCCAGTTCTTTGGCCAAGATCGAAGCGACTTTGGGTGCTGTTTCACTTGCGGCACGGGCATTCAGCAACAGACTGCGTGTCCGGCGGGCCAGGACATCGTCAACGGTGCGCGCCGCTTCGAACCGGACGGCCCAGATGACCTCTCCGACACGGGCCGGAAGTGCAGGATGCAGTTGCTGCTTGTGGGTGGGGTTCGCACGCATGAGATCTTGAATGGCCGGCGCATCGGACCCGTAAAGTGCGAACTCTCCAAATTTTTCCGGAGTGTTGTGAAAACCGTGAATATTGAGTTGCTTGGTGAGGCAGGGTTTCGATTCGAGGCCCGCGATGGTGAGCGCATAATTGACACAGATTTTCGCCATCAGACGATAGGTGGTCCATTTCCCGCCCGCAATGGTGAGCAGTCCCGAATTGGAGATATGGATGATGTGGTCCCTGGACAAAGCGGCGGTGTTTTTTCCGTCGCCGGTTTTGACGAGGGGACGTATACCCGTAAACACGCTCAGAATGTCTTCCCGGGACGGGATCTTTTCGAGGTATTCTCCCGCGGTTTCCAGGATGAAATCGATCTCCTCCGGCATGGGATGAGGTTCAAGTTCGATTTTAAAGATGGGGGTATCGGTAGTGCCCACCAGCGTGACGCCCAGATAGGGAATGGCAAACATCACGCGGCCGTCTTTGGTATGCGGCACCATTATGGCGGATCCGCCGGGCAGGAAAGACTTATCGAAGACAAGATGTATGCCCTGGCTGGGTGAGATCAATGGCAATGCGTTGGGATCATCCATCCGACAAATATGATCAGTGAATGGACCGGTTGCGTTAATGACCGCCCTTGATCTCGCCCTGTGTTCCTTGCCGGCCTCAAGATCCTCAAAAATCACGCCGTTTATGAAGCCGTCGCCGCCNNCGGGCAAGGTTGATGAGGAGTCGGGCATCGTCAAACTGGCCGTCGTAGTATATGATTCCGCCACGCAAGCCGTCGCGTTTGATCGTGGGAATTCGTTCCAGGGTTTCGTCTTTTGTGAGAATTTTAGAAGGCCCGAAACCGTAACGGCCTGCCAGCATGTCGTAAACTTTTAGCCCTATGCCGTAAAAAGGCGCTTCCCACCAATCGTAATTGGGAACGATAAACGCCAGGTCATGTACCAGATGGGGTGCATTATTCCGCAGGATACCGCGTTCTCTCAGCGCCTCCATGACCAGTGAGACGTTTCCTTGCTGGAGATAACGCACTCCCCCGTGAATGAGCTTTGTACTTCTAGAGGATGTTCCCTTTCCAAAATCGCTTTGTTCCAGGAGCAGAACGTCATATCCCCGAGAAGCGGCGTCCACCGCAATGCCCACACCGGTTGCNNCAACTCGATGTTAAAGTCGCTTCAGATAGGATTAAATTTTTGCTGGAAGCTGTTTGAGTGGATTAGGGATCGTTATAAAAAAACCATTATCGATTCGACGTTAAGCGAAAATATTGTTTTGAAACACTCGTCGTTATGAGAAGACAGGACCGGTTTTTTCATTACGAGCCGTTATCCACGAGTTCTTTCAGCAAAAATTTAATCCTATCTGAAGCGACTTATTCCCAAAAAGCTAAACGCTTACGAGTATTTTATAAACGGATTGCCGGACGAACAGCGGTCAGGGCCATCCGACGGCGTCTGTGACCGCGTTGTTTTTAAGCACTCTCTCCGGGTAGTTGGTGAAAACGCCGTCAACACCGAGTTCTCTCATCTTCTCTATATCCTCTGGGTGATCGACTGTAAACACAAATACGCGAAGACCCCGATTGTGGGCATCTTTTACAAATCTGCGGTCGATAAATTCAAGGGAAAGATGAACCGAATAGGCACCCAGGGATTGGGCAAATGCCGCATCATCTATGGGAAGGCCGACAATCAAGGCGCCGAGTTTTATTCTCGGATCGAGCCGGCGCAACAGCGACAGTTCCCGATGATTAAATGAAGATACCAAAAGGAGATCATCATGCCAACCTGTTTTCCGCATCTTCGCGATAAATTCCGCCACCGGGACAGCGGTGTCAGGGCCTTTCAACTCGATATTCACCCCAGCTTTCAAATTGATCGCTTCAAATGCCTCCTTAAGGGTCGGAATTTTTTCGCCGTTGCCGGCGTCCAGTTTTCGCAGGTCGTTAAATTGTTGATCAAGCAAGTACCCCGTGCCGTTGGTCGTGCGTTCGAGCCGGCTATCATGAAAAACAACGAGGTGTCCGTCAACACTGTAGACATCAAGTTCCATGCAAGGTGTACCCAACTCCAGCGCCTTGTGAATGGATAAAAGCGTGTTTTCCGGCGCATGCCCCATTGCGCCTCTGTGTCCTATGCAAATCAGGTCTTTGGTATGCATTTTTCTGTTGTCAATAGGTTTCATCAAGCAGCCGTATTCGTGTTGCCAGCTCGGGGTTTTTTCCCCGGACGCCTATGAAGAACTCGCGAATACGGTCCATGTCCTTTTTAATATCACCGGTAGGTANNTGTAGTCTAAATATCCACAGAGTATGGGAACTTTTGCAGTATATGCAATCCAGTAAAACCCGGATTTCCAATAGTCTCTTTTTTTTCGTGTTCCTGAAGGCGCTATGGTAACCACAAGTTTCCTGGATTCATTGAATTGTTTGACGATCTGGTCAACCACACCATGCTCGCTGCTTCGATCAATAGGGATTCCCCCTAAACATCTCATTATTTTGCCAAAAGGCTTTTTGAACAAGGTATCTTTTCCCATCCAAGAGATTTTTAAGCGAAATATGTATAGTGCGGCAAGCGTAAAAGGAAAATCCCAGTTACTGGTATGAGGTGCACCAACAAGGACAAATTTTCCACCATGGGGAACCTGGCCTATAACATTCCACCCAAATATCCACATCCATACACGACCGATACAGTATGGGATAAATCCGGAGATTGGACCATTATGTGTTATTTTGTAACCATGCATTTCTTGCATTTCAATTGTCGATAAATTTATTTTGATAGTTTAAACTGTGGAACTACTTCCTTCTTCCTACTTCCAAGGTAATCAAAATATCAACATCTTTTCCCACCACGCCCATATCATAAAATTTGCCGTCTCCCACATGAAAGTCCAACCGGTTAATATTAAAGCGAGTGTCAAAACCGGCGACCATCTCATTCTTTTTAACCGGATTTTCTTTTTGTCCCCAATAGATAAATTCCAACACCATGTCCTTGGTGACATCTTTGATGGTCATCTTGCCCTCGAGAATGTATTTATTTCCAACGACATGAGAGACACGGGAGGTCTTAAATGTCATCAACGGATACTTGCTTGCGGCAAAAAAATCATTTGATCGAAGATGAGTATCCCTTTTTTCATTGTTGGTATTGATGCTGTCAACTTTAACAACAAAATCGAACTTACTTTTTTCAAGATTGTCAGGATCAAAAAATACCTCTCCGGTAAAATCAGAAAAATGACCCCAAACCGTAGAGTAAATATGTTTGATTTCAAACAGAATGCCTGAATGATTCGAATCTATTTTCCACTCATGTGCCATGACATGAGTTTGCCCCAATAAAAGCAGAGAAAGGGCAATATATATGATTTTTTTCATGATAGGGCTCCTTTTTTAAAATTGGTTTTCCGCAAAAATTAAAGCTTAAATTCTTCTTTGTAAACCCTGGCGGATGAAAAACCTATTTTTTTAACCGC
This sequence comes from Desulfobacteraceae bacterium, assembly GCA_003486165.1. GTDB lineage: Bacteria > Desulfobacterota > Desulfobacteria > Desulfobacterales > UBA11574 > UBA11574. The sequence goes on along the minus strand of DNGT01000446.1, from coordinate 6,077 downwards.
ACGAGTCATGTCTTTCATCATCTCAAAAGGGCCGCAAACAAATACGTCTGATTTTCGGCTCCACCCATTTAGCATTTTTTCGAGCTTGGTCTGATCCAGTCGGCCGATGTCGTTTTCACCTCCGCTGTCATGTGTAATAATATGAATGATATTAAAGTTTTGTAATCGACACTTCAGATTCTTGAACTCTTCCGGGAATACGATATGTTCTTTTGTTTTGTTGCTCCAGATCAGCAGAATTTGCCTTGGATCATCCACATCTGCCATATATCTGAGCATACTCAGCATGGGGGTAATGCCGATTCCCCCTGCAATCATGATGATTGGGTCGCTTTTCGATGAGATCATGTGGCTGAAAAGGCCGTATGGACCATCAATGAACACCGTTTCTCCAGCCTTGAGACGGTTAATGTTGCTTGTCCAGTCACCCAATGACCGAATGACGAATTGCAAAGCATCTGGTCGAGACGGCGTGGAAGATATGGTAAACGGGTGTTCTTCTTTTGGCACACTTGCAGATACAGGTGTGATGAAGACAAACTGGCCGGGAATATGCTCTAAAATTCGGCCGCTGTGGGATCTGACATTCACAGAATAAGCGTCTTTGCCGGCTGGTTCGACATTGGAAACAACAAAGCGCATTTTGCCGGGGAAAAATCTGCGCAACCAAAGCCGTGATATCAGCATAAGGTTAATACCGGCGGCCACCAAAACAAGTGTGTGAGGAAGTCCGGATTTAAATGTCTCACTGACAAAGAGGATATGGGTGGTCATCAACGCTATTGCCGCTAAAGTTACCAAACGGTGAAAACGAAGCCATTTGTCATAAGCAATATTAAACATCAAGCGCCAGTTGGCGGTTGTTACGATCACCAGGATAAAGATCAATACGCCAACGCCTAAAAATTCAGGCCAATATCTTTTTTCAAAGGGAAAAAGGGTGAAATTTTCCGCGGCGATAATCAGTACGGGATGCAAAAGGGCCAGAAAAGCAATGGCAATGCCGGTCATCCGGTGAAAGGTGACGATTCGGTTTAAAGAAAAAATTCGATCCAAAAATTTTAAGCGCGAAACCAGCAGGATTTGAAAAAATACCAGTACCGCTAAAGTCACACCCAAGACTTTACCGGTGCGGAGAAACGTTTTTTCAATACCGAATTTGTAGAGTATGGAAGAAGACTCAAAAAGAAACGGTATGGTCCAGGCGCTGGCAATAATAAGCAGTACCAGAAAAATACACATTCCTCCAAGGGCGATACGTATCTTAAGGGTAAAGACCTCTGAAGAATCCATGCGTTTTGCTTTCATCAAAAAACGTTCCCAGCCAGATTCTCTGTAACGAGTTGTTGAAAATTAAGAGTGAGAAGCTTGAGTAAGGATGAAGCTGAATATTGCACTTTGTATGATCCTTGTTTCCTTGAATCACCTGCTCTACTTTCATGTATGTGCCGCGAATTGGGATGCATCTGGGCCGGAATTACCAGGGCGGATCATTTATTGCCTGCCGATGGAGGCTCTGAATCTCTATCAACGTGCGTTTAATTTGTTGACTGCGTCTGTTACCACTCGGATCGTTTTATCGATTTCCGTTTCGGTGGTCATCCTGCCGACACTGAACCGGATGGTTCCTTTGGCCCATTCCAAGGGAATGCCCATGGCTCTCAGGACATGGGAAATTTCCACCGAATCTGCGTGGCAAGCAGCTCCGGCGGATGCGGCCACTTCGAGGCTGATTTCTTCCAAGATGCGGTTGGCTTCCAACCCTTTGAAGGAAATGTTCAGTGTATTCGGAAGGCGGTTTTGAAGGTGGCCGTTGAGGCGAATGTCGAAAATCCGGCCCAATAATCCCTCGTGCAGCCGATCGCGCAGAAATTTCATACGGGCCATATTANNATTTTCGGTACCGGCCCGCCAACCCATTTCCTGACCGGCACCGAAACAGAATTTTTCAGGTACAAGCGGTGAGCGTACATACAGCGCACCGATGCCCTTGGGTGCATACACTTTGTGACCCGCTATTGACAGCAAATCCACCCCCAGCTGTTCTACATCGGTGGGGATTTTCCCTACCGATTGAGCGGCGTCGGTGTGCATGACGATGCCATGTTTTTTTGCGATACGGCTGATTTCGGCAATGGGCTGAAGGGTTCCGACTTCGTTGTTGGCATGCATCACGGTGATCAGAATGGTCGTGGGTCGAACAGCCCTTTCCACATCGATGGGATCCACCAGGCCGTCTTCACTGACCGGTAAATACGTGGTTTCAAATCCGTCAGCTTCGAGATATCGGCAGACCTTGAGCACCGCTGGATGTTCGAAATTGCTGGTGATGATATGATTTCCCTTTTTCCTGAACCGCCGAGCCACACCGCGGATGGCGTGGTTATTCGATTCCGTCCCGCCGCTGTTAAAGAAAACCTCGGTTGGATGACAGTTGAGGATGCCTGCAACCTGTCTGCGGGCAATCTCCAAAGCCTGTTTGGGTTTGATGCCATACCAGTGAGCGCTGGAAGGGTTACCGAATTCGGTTTCCAGAAACGGTCGCATGGCCTCGATCACTTCCGGATCATGGGGTGTGGTCGCGTTGTAATCCAGGTAAATCGGTTTGATCATGGTCACTTTCCACGATTATAAATGAAATTGGACAATCCTAACAGAATTATGATATTCACCGGAAGGAAAATAGTCAACTCTAAGGAGAGATGTTTTGAAAATCATCCTCACCAACAACCTCAGGCTTTCCGACATTCCTTCGGAGATCCAACAAAAATTAATGAAGACCCTCACGTTTCCCAACCCCAAATGGATGGAAAACGAACGCATGGGGCGGTGGAACCGAGGTACCCCAAAAATGCTCAAATTTTATGACAAAATTCGAGGGGGCGGTCTGTGGATTCCCAGGGGATACATGCGACAGCTCTTGCTGATATGCAGACGGGAGGGTGTAACATACGACATCGATGATCAACGCCGGACCATCAAGCCAATGGATTTTCATTTTGAAGGGCAGTTAAAACCGTTTCAGCAAAAAGCCGTCAACGCCATGATGTCAAAAGACTTCGGGACCTTGAGCGCTCCCACCGGCAGCGGAAAAACCGTTATGACCCTTTATATCATTGCCCGGCGAAATCAGCCGGCCCTGATTGTGGTACACACCAAGGATCTGGCTTTTCAGTGGATGGAGCGCATCGAACAGTTTTTAGGGATTCCCAAGGATGCCGTAGGGTTTATCGGCGACGGCAAGATCAATATGGGTAAGGAAATGACCGTGGCTCTGGTTCAGACCCTTTACAAATGTGCTGAAGATGTTTCAAAAAAAATCGGTTTTTTGGTGGTGGATGAATGCCACCGGTGCCCCAGCAGAACATTTACCGAAGCGGTGACCGAATTCGATTCCAGGTATATGCTGGGGCTTTCGGCAACACCTTATCGCCGGGACAATCTGTCCCGGCTCATCTTCTGGCACTTGGGAGACGTTCACCACAAAATCGATCAGGACCGCCTGGTTCAAAGCGGCGATGTTTTAGCTGCCGAGATCATTATTCGGGAGACGGAATTCAAACCCTATTACGATCCGGTGAACGAGTTCAGCAAAATGATGTCGGAACTGAGCCAGGACGACAAGCGAAACCGCCTCATCGCATCGGATATCGCTGCGGAAGTCGAGCAGAACAAAGGGATCTGTCTGGTGCTTTCNNCTCTTGATTGGTGATCTCAGTGCTGCTGAGCGGCAGGCGGTGCTGGATCTTCTGGATCAGGGAGATGTCAGGGTATTGATCGCTACCGGGCAGTTGATCGGGGAAGGATTTGACCGAAGTGATCTGTCGCCGCTGTTTCTGGTAACCCCCATCAAATTCAGCGGACGGGTGTTGCAATACCTGGGTCGTGTTTTACGGCCTGCGCCGGGTAAAGAAAAAGCCCGGGTTTATGATTATGTGGATGTTCATGTGGATGTGCTCAAAGCTATGGCAAGGGCACGGCAAAAAACATATTCAGGAAGAAGTGCCTAAAATATTTTGCAAATTTATGCGGCATATTCGGGCTTGAAAGCCTTAGACAACGACGCATCCATGACCGCCTCATAGCCGGTCATCCGGGCCACCACAACTTCATGGGTATCTAAGAATGTGAAATCTCCCCTTATTTTGTGATCGGTGGCTTCTTTGATTTCAAGGACTGCGGTCACCCCGTCCGGGGGGAAAGCATCACGGTACTGACGATAGCTGGCACTGTAGCTGGGCAAAGACACCATGCCCCGTTCTTCAAAGCACCACAGTATCGCCATCTGGCAAGCGGAATCAAGAACCAGGGGATCGGCGATCCACCGGCTTCTTAATGGTTCCCTCATCCATTTCACCGGGGAGGGCGCTGAAGAAATCCGTGCGGTGATGGATCGGGATGAATACCCGATAATCTCCTGGATACCTTGAAGTTCAACCCCGTGGAACAGGATGTTTTCGTAGATTTCATGGATGGTTTTTGAATATCCGTTGGTGCCGATATATGCGGATAGGTCAAAAGCGGGCGGCGATTCGAGTCGATCGGCTAAAATGGCCGTGGCTCCGGAGTGGATCACCTCGACATTGTCCTTAATGCCGTCTCTGATTTGGACATCTACCTCAAAAGCAGCACCGTTTTTTCTGGCTTTACCGGCCATGAGACGGATGTGTTTTTTATGTTTGTCGAGCTTGATGCCCTGAAAGATACGCATATCGTCCAGGCCGTGAAGCAAAAGTCCCGGGTTTTCATGCAGTGCGCCGTGGCCGAGCCATTCGGCAATCAAGGCAAAGGGCACCACGGGTTTTCCATCCAGAATATGGGCGCCGAGGATCGGATATCGATCCACATCGATTTCGCGCTGAACGGTCATAGAGAGGTTTTCTTTTTTATTCAGGACAATGGGCGTCTCCAATTCTGATTTCGCAATTTCGGTAATATCTTTTTCTTTTTCAGAAAGGATATTGGCGCCGATGACCACTTCCACGGGCAAGTTGCCATGGCCCTTCATTTCATGGACCATGCACCTGGCGCCGGCGGCCACAGGGATGAGATCAACGCCGCTGGTTTCAAACTTTCGTTTGAGCGCCGAACAGACCATGCCGCCGTCCCAGGGACCCCAGTTGATGGAAACGACCCTGCAATCCGGGCGCTGGATGGATTCTTTTTGGGCTATTTTATTTAACACTTCATTGGCCATGGCATAATCTGCCTGACCATTGTTCCCCACCCGGGCGGTGACCGATGAGAACAGTACCAGGTATTTTAGGGAGTCTTTTTGGGTGGCCTCCAGAAGAACGTTCAAACCCTTGACCTTGGTGTTAAAAACCGTTTCAAACTGCTCGATGGATTTGTCGACGATCCGGCAATCCGCAAGGCGTCCTGCGCCATGGATAATCCCTTTTATGGGGCCAAGGGTGTTTCGGACATCATTTAACATCGTGTTTATTGTGGCGGCATCTTGAACATCCACTGAATAATAGTGCACATTGGCACCGAGGTTTTTCATGGTTTTGAGATTTTTTTCGATTTCTCGATGGGCCATGTAATTTTTGTAGATTTTTTCCAGCTGAACCGGTGTAGCGTTACTGCCGCCAAATTCATTGTCAAGAATGGCCTTTTTAACCGCGGCCGAGTCCTCGATCCCGAACAGCCATTCGGGTTCCGGCGTTGGAGTTGCAGACCGTCCCAAAAGCACCAGGGTCGGTTTTGCGTGTTCTGCTAAGGCACATGCTGCAGCAGCGGTGACGCCTCTGGCGCCGCCGGTGACGATAACGACATCTTTTGGACCAAGATCTATTTCTCCTTGTGGATAGGGCAGGGATTCAAGCTCTAAAATCCACCTTGAATCCGAATCCAGGCCCACTTCCACCGATTCTGCAGCATCTGCATACAACAGTTCGGCCACAAGGGTTTTGGCAATGTCGGTGTGGTCCTGCCAGAAGGGCGAAATGTCAAAAGCGCGGCAACAGACATTTTCCCATTCAATGGCAGCGGTCTTTGTCAGACCGGCAAGACCCCCCTGGATGGGGTGGTCTATCCCGAGACCCTTAAAGCCAAAAGCGCCGTCAAGGCGGGTG
>DNGT01000447.1 GCA_003486165.1 Desulfobacteraceae bacterium | reverse complement strand
CGGTCTAACCCGTCATGATCGCGTACAGATTGCTGTCGGTTACGGTCTTTGGACGGCAGGTGTTGGATTTCAAGCCGGTTGTGAAAGATTCGGTGCCATGGCGGTTCCTCTTGGCCCCGCCAATGCGGATATGCACTGTGAAATGCTGGTGGACATGGAGACCACTGTTTTTTGTTCCACGGCATCCATGGCATTGCTCATGGCGGAAGAAATTCATAAACGAAATTTATTATCCAAGATAAAGGTCAAAAAGATTATCCTGGGTGCGGAACGTCACAGTGACGCCATGAGAGATCGAATCCTCGAACTTATGGGTGTTGAGCATATTTTTGACATTTACGGATTAACCGAACTTTACGGTCCGGGTACAGGTCTCGACTGTAGTCTTCACAAAGGAATCCATTACTGGGCCGACCATTTTATTTTCGAAATTCTCGATCCGGTGTCATTAAAGCCGGTTTCTCCAGGGGAACAGGGCGAACTCGTGGTGACGACGCTGTGCAAAGAAGGCAGCCCGCTGGTTCGCTATCGTACCCATGACGTTACACGACTCATGGGTTCCATGTGTCCATGCGGTGCGCCGTTTCCCATGCATGACCGAATTCTCGGTCGCACGGACGATATGTTTATCTACAGGGCTGTTAATATCTATCCCAGCCAGATTGATCATGTGTTAAGCCATGTGAAAGGTATCGGCAGTGAATTTCAGATCCATCTCAAACAGCGTGAAAGCGGCCGTGACATGATGCTGATCAAAGTGGAACGTGCTTCGGATTCCAAAAAGACAGATGATGAATATATGGCCGAGCAGGTGGCAACAGAAATCCGGCGCAAGATACTTGTGAGGAGTGAAGTGGAAATTATAGATTATGGCTCCCTGCCGCGTACCGAAAGAAAAAGCAAACGGGTGTTTGACCATAGAAATAATTCCTGACTCAAGTTTCGCACCCTTTAATTCAGGGATCAGGGTGTTCTTGTTTGTTCAATCGCTCCATGGATAATACTTTTTTTTAAACCGTGTAAACTCGTGGTTAAAGAATCGTAGAGATAGAATAGTATTCAATATAAAAAAATTGGCACGGCTTGTAAGAAATATTTTTTTGTCGTTTAATTGTTTCGGTATGCGCCTGTTCTTTCTAACGATTCCTAAACCACTCAAACAGTACACGCTTTTCAAAAAAGAGTATCCATTCCGCTCATACAAATGTGTTCGCGAGGGGGTGCTTCCCCGTGTAAAGATAAGGTTGGAGTGGCTTCGTAATTTCAATGGCTTAGCAGTGGGGGAGACCGAGGATCCCGGGAGTTTCTCGCGGGAGAACGCGGAGGGGGCAGGAATGCCGCCGCTGCCAAGTCTTTGAAATGACCAGGCACGCAGACACCGAAGTGAAACGCGGAAACATACCCCGTGAACACTTACACATGAAAACACATGGCGATGATGTTTCACTGCTAACATCAGATGAAAAAAGAACATCAATGACTGAAAGCAACTCAAAGTACATCCTCGAAGTGAAAAATGCCTCGAAAAACTTTGGAGGATTGCAGGCCATCAACCGGTTATCCTTTAAAGTGGAAAACGGTTTAATATTTTCTATTATTGGTCCCAACGGCGCAGGAAAAACAACAGCGATTAATCTGATTACCGGCATATACCCTCCCACAACCGGTGAAATCTTTTTTGAAGGCCATAATCTTTATAGAAAACGGCCGTATCAATTGGCGTATATGGGAATCGGTCGAACATTCCAGAACATCCAGGTTTTTCATAACATGACGGTTCGTGAAAATGTCATGGTGGGGCTTCATACCAAAAGTCGATGCGGATTCCTGAAATGTCTCTTACATACCCCCATGGTGTGGGAGGAAGAAAAGCGCATCCGTGAAAAAACAGATGCTGTTTTAAAGTTCTTGGACCTTGAACCAAAGGCCGGTGTTCGTGTTGACGAGCTCCCCTATGGAGATCAAAAACGTGTAGAGATTGCTCGGTCGCTGGCCATGGATCCCAAACTTCTTCTTCTTGATGAACCGGTGGCCGGCCTTAATTTACAGGAAACCCAAGAAATAGCTCAGGTGATTCTCAAGATCAGGAACATGGGGGTCACGGTGATTTTGGTGGAACATGACATGAATTTAATTATGGGTATTTCAGACTTGATTACTGTTTTGAATTATGGAGAAAAAATTGCTGAGGGAGATTCTGAAGCGGTTCGGAACAATCCAAAAGTCATAGAGGCCTATCTGGGGAAGGAGTTATAACCGGTCGTGCTTGAAATCCATGGCATAAGTGCCCATTATGGCGGTGTTCGAGCACTTGACGATGTTTCCTTTAAACTGGATGAGGAAGAGATTTTGGCGCTCATCGGCGGTAATGGCGCCGGTAAAACGACACTGCTCAACCTGATTTCAGGTATGATCAGGCCGTCTCGCGGGAACATCATTTTTAAAGGAAAAAGTATTTTATCTTTATCTCCCGAAAAGATCGTTGATTTGGGGATCATCCAAGTTCCGGAAGGCCGACATGTTTTCGGCCCTTTAACGGTGAAAGAAAATCTTGAACTGGGTGCCTACAGAAGGCGTGGCAAACAGAACAAGAAAAAAATACTGGACGATTTTGAGTATATTCTGGCGCTTTTTCCTGTTCTTGAAAAGAGGCTTAAACAACGTGCAGAAACCCTCAGCGGAGGAGAGCAACAGATGCTTGCCATCGGCAGGGCTTTGATGGGGCGACCCGTTCTTTTGCTTTTAGATGAACCGTCTTTGGGGCTTGCACCGCTTGTGGTGCAAGAAATCATTTCTATCATTGAAAAGCTCAGAAATGAAGGAACCACTATTTTGTTGGTGGAACAGAATGCAAGAGCTGCCCTTAAGATTTCTCATCGAGCGTATGTACTGGAAACCGGCAAGGTACGGGTTCAGGGAAAATCATCTGAGCTTATGGAGAACGAGGCCGTTAAAAAGGCCTATTTGGGATAGGAATTCGAACCAACGTCATGAAAAAGAAAGGGGGTGAAAACACTTATATTTGTCATGGCCGAACAATGTATATGCAAATGAATTAGGAGGAAAAAATGAAAAAAAGATCTCTGATAATCGTTGNNTAACCGGCCGTGCTGCACATATTGGAACCTCGCAGAGAGATGCTGTTTTGCTTGCCATAGACGAAGTGAACCAACTGGGCGGCATTAACGGACGCATGCTGGAAATGGTGATGGAAGACACGGAAAGCAATCCTACCAAGGCTGTTGTGGCTCTAAAAAAGGTATTAGAGTCCCAAGACGTGGTGGCTATTATTGGACCGACACTCACTGGAACGGCCATGGCCATGAGAGGATTTATTGAAAAGGAAAAGATTCCCGCTTTCATGCACTCAGGCGGAGATGTCATTCTTTTAGCACCGCTCGATAAAAACGACCCGAAATCGTTGCCCAAATGGACGTTTAAATCTCCATATAAGGCTGCGGATGCCATGGGTAAGATCTGCCAGTATATGAGCAAGCACGGCATTAAAAAAAT
>DNGT01000448.1 GCA_003486165.1 Desulfobacteraceae bacterium | reverse complement strand
TGTGTCAGGCTCAAATCTTACTCCTCGAAATACTTGAAGTATTCCTGTGGTTAAAATTTTCGCCTTCCTTGAACTCGAACAAAAATATCCGTTTTTCAAAGGTCTCAATAGATGTGTACTCCGGGCTGGAAGCGGAGGCATAAGCTCTCCGTGCCGAAGGCTAATATTCAAAGCTTAAAAAAACTCTTCAACCTCTTAACTGGTTAAGTTTAAATAACTTATTTTCTAATTTTTGTGTCGGTTGTTTCTGAATATTTTTCAAGGCGTTTGTAACGGTTCATTGCAGATTTGGCAAAGCGGCCAATGACCCTGGATAGATCTGAAGCATCCCAGACAGAGGTGAACTCATCCGAATTAAATAGTCTTTTGTTTATCTTGTAATGGGGTTCGTGGTCCAAAATAAGGGTGATATCTTCATAATCAATATCGATTTTACCCTCAAAAATACTGTTGCATAATTCCGTGACGGTTTGGCCAAAAAAATTGATGACATCTTCAGTGGATTCCGCAAGGTTGAGTTTTTTCCTGAAATCGGGAAGAACTTCATTTTCGTACTTTGTAAAGGAAATCTGTGGCGACATGACATTTCTCCTTTCTGTATCTGAACGCATCAACCTTATTAAATAGTTAAAGGATTAAATGCGCTTTTTTCAGATACACGTTAGCGGCAATGCGTGCCAATCGATCGATGGATTCCAAGATATGACCGGGCATTTTTTTCCTTGAATTGAAAGAGAATTGTGCTGGATGACTGGATTAGGCCTGGATTTGTGCATGATATGGTCTTAAATTTTTATGCAAGGATCAGTTGTGTTTATAACCATTTATTTTTAAATACCACAAAGAAATGAATATCACAACATTCTTTCTCCTACAAAAATCAAAATTTTCTCCCTAAAATGCACAAAAAAATGTGCAAATATGCCCTGTTTCTTGTGCACGCTGCTTTTTTAGATCTTATCCTTTGATCGCATTTCATAATTAAAATTCTTAACGTGTAAAATTATAATGATCCCAAATATCCATGAAATAAGGGTCTTGGAGTACAATGCGCAAGATTTTGTCTTAACAATTTCACTGGATATTGAACCGTCGAAATTTGGCATGAATTTTGATGAAGGTTAAGGTAAAGTACATGTTCAGGGGTATACTTCTTCGTGTAACGATATTGGCGGAGTGNNGCAGTGGGGGAGACCGCGGCTCCCTCGTGTTTTTAGCGGGAGAGCGCGGAGGGGGCAGGATGCCCCCGCTGCTAAGTTGTTGAAATGATCAGACACACAGGCACCAGAGTGAAGCGAAGGAGCACACCTTGTGAACACATACAGATGAGAACTGCAAAAGTAACCCCATGGACAAATTACTATTTATTGATGACGAAGAAGGCATCCGGCGGTCCGTAGTTCGCGCCCTAAAAAACGAACCTTATGAAACTTACACCGCTGAAAACGGTGATGTCGGTATCGCATTCGTCAAAAAGAATCTTTTCGAAGTTGCAACGGTCATTTCAGATTATAAGATGCCCGGATTGAACGGCCTTGAAACGCTTTCCGCGATTGGGTCCATGAATCCGGAAATCACTCGAATCATCCTCACCGGATATACGACAATGGAGGCGGCGATTCAGGCGACCAATGACGGGATTGACGGTTTTTTAACCAAGCCGTTTGACAATGTGGAACTCAGGGCCAAAATTCGTACAATCAATGTGCGGAAGCGTTTAAAACAGTTTGTGTCCGAGCAGGTTTACAAAAAAATTGAAAAGGCACAGGGAGTTCTGAAACCGTCATTTCATGAGGTGTCGATCCTTTTTTCCGATATTCGTGGTTTTACTCGGATGTCCCAGCATGTTCCACCGGACAAACTCGCGTCTTTTTTAAACAATGACTATTTTGCGCCACTGGGAGAGATTGTCTATCAGCATAATGGCGTCGTGGACAAGCATATCGGTGACAGTATTATGGTGGTTTTCGGNNAATCGGCGTATCAACGGGGAAGGTGTTTTCAGGCATTTTAGGTTCATTGAGAATCAAGGAGTATACCTCCATAGGTATGCCGGTCAATATTGCCGCGAGACTCCAGGGCATAGCAAATGGCGGCGAAATCCTTATCAGCCATAAAACGTTTCAAAAACTCTCGGATAAAATAGACGTTGAAGCCTTGCCCCCGGTGACAGTTAAAGGTATCAATGAACCGATTAGCGTTTACAAAGTAAAAGTATAGTCTCTTGAACTCAATTGGAATTGTATCTTCAAATCCACCATGGTATTATTTTTTTGAATCATCTCCCAAAGAGTTGGTCGATTGATAAGGGATCGATGGTCCAAGGATTCGAGTGAAAAAGTTTTAAAAATAAATAAAAACAACATCATGAACCCTGAATCCTCGAATCCTTTTCTCCAACTAATTTGAAGAAGAACCTATTTTTTGCGACGATATGGATTCCAATATTTGCAGGTTAAAAGAACAGGGGTTTTCTCAAGGGGACTGTCTGGTCGAGGTCAGCGGAAAGCATTCACCGGCTTGCCAGGTGACATTAAAATATAAAAACCGCCAGCCGTATCGACTGATCACCGCCATCCATCTGTCGCGTCCCGAAAACTATCTTTCTATTTATCAGTCAGGATGTAATTTTTCCTGCCGCAAATGCCATTCCTGGTATTTCAGCAAGGTAAAAAACGGCAGCTGGTATTCTCCGGATGATATTTTAACGGAAGCCATTGATTATGAGAAATCGGTGACCCTGAAGGAACCTCGTGAAAGAGCAACCGCGTGGCATGCCCATGATACCTGTCGATGCTGTGGCAGCTGTATCCTTTACGGAAAACGACCAAGTTCATGCCCGGGAATACTCGACCCTGAATCCATTGCGTTAGGTCCCCAGGGGTTCGGTCCTGTAAGAAATATTGCAGGGTTTACCGGCGGTGATTTGACCTGCAACCCCGAATTTTATGGAGAATGTGCACAGCTTATTCATAAGCATACTCAGCTGTGGGTGCTCATCGAAACCAATGGTTATGGACTTACACTGAACAACCTCGATTATTTAAAAGATTCAGGTGTGGATGCCTTTTGGCTCGATATCAAAGCATATGACGATGATAAGCACAAATGGCTAACCGGATGTTCCAATGAAAATATACTGAAGTTGCCAAAAGAAATCCTCGAGCGTGGATTTGTCCTGGAAGTCTTGTCCCTTTTTATTCCCGGTGTGGTCGAAAGCGATGAGCTTGAGAGCATTGCACAGATCCTCGTCGCAGTTGATGATTCTATTCCGTTTACCATTCTGGCCTTTTTCCCTGAATATCGCATGAAGGCGTATAAAAGTCCTACCGTCTTGGAAATGGTAGAAGCGTATCACCAGGTTAAGGCAACCGGACTCAAGAATATCCGGTTCGGAAATGTAGGGATATTTGCACGTTCTGAAGAAGATCAAAAATATTTGATGGATAATGTAGACGAAGGTACGTATTAAAGTGTAACCCCAGAGAAATAGGCTCCGCCCCGGTTAAATATTAAATGCAGATTTAACTGGGAAGGCTTTTCGCAGGGCAGGCGCAGAGATTGGGCAAAAAGGGCTATTTCTGGGTGGAAACTAACTAAGCTACTTTAAGAAAGCCTACATCTTTAATGTGGAAGTTGAATGTCAGTGTCTCGCAGATTTTATCCAAATTATCTTGAAGGGCCTTTTTTCTGAAATTCCCTGTCAGGCGATCTTCAGCCAGTGCTTTCGCCATCACCGAAAGAAGCTGAACCCTTTGATGAAACACATATTCTTCCTCTGTCTCACTCCCGGAAGTAATACCTGACGGCGTTTTTATGTCGTNNGCCATGATAATAAGAAGTTTCAAGCGTGATAAAAAAATGTCGTCATCTGACATTTCTCTCATTTCTCCGGACGTCGGCCCTAATTTAATCATAATTTATCCCCTCAGGCGTTAGTTTTCGTCAGCCAATAGCTTAGTGCCCATCCATAAATGGTCTTTTTGCCCAATCTCCGCGTTATGCTCAAAAAATAATCCTCTGAATATCAATTATATGCCTGTGGTTATTTTTTTCGCACGTCTTGATCTTGAACAAAAATCCTCATTTATGGATGGCCACTATCTAAGAATTTTGATTTTTGTGCTTTAAATAAATTTAATTATTTAGCTTTATGCAATAATTATGCAATATCAGCCGGTTTATTTAAAATGATAGATATGTTAAAGATATTAAATTGTTAAATCAACTAGAGGGGAAATGCAGCCTGTCTAAATCACATAAAATATTATGTAATTGTGGGGTAAATTACACAAAAAACTATTACATTATTTACATAGTATCGTAAATCAATTCAAATGGTTAAGTGCCACATCGTGGTGGCTTGCTGTGTTGGTTATTAATCCTGTTTTTTCTTCATTTTTAAGTTTGTCAGCATTGTTTTCATTATTTCTATCATACGTTCAGATCCGATGGCCTCAAAAAGTTTCAAGCCTTTATTGTACATGTCTTCAGCCTGGTTCAAATCTGTTTTTAAACGATAAATATCCCCTAGATAGCCGTAGATCGTGGCTAGAGCTCCTTGGTTGTCAGGCGTTTCTTTCACTTCTAAACTTTTTTTAAACATCTCTTCGGCTTGATCCAAATCACGGCGGGTATAGTAAATTTCGCCAAGTTTGCCGAATATCGTTGCCGTACCTTCTTTGCGGCCCAGTTCCTGATTAATTTCAAGGCTTTTCTTGTACATGATTTCAGCTTGTTCAAGATCGTTTCGTGTTTGATAAATAGTGCCCAAATATCCGTAGTTTGATGCCATACCCTCTTTATCGCCCAGCTCTTCTTTCAATTCCAAGCATTTTTTAAACATCTCTTCGGCGTCATTCAAATGGCCAAGGGTTAGGTAAATAGTTCCAAGATTGTCGTAAGCATCCGCCATGCCCTCCTTGTGCCCCAGCTTTTTTTCCATTTCAAGTTTCTTTTTATACGTTTCTTCGGCGTGCTCCATTTCGCTAAGGGATTTCGGGGGGATTCGTGACATTTTGTCATTCTCCTTTATTTGAATTTGACGCTGAACAACTCAATTGTATGGCTTAACCGCTTTTCACGAGAGTTTGAGAAAATTGGTGTATAGCGAATAACAAAAATTCCACAACATTTAACAATGAACGAATTTACTAAATGGATGGTAGGTTTTACATAGATTCGATATTTTTAGGCTTTTTTACTACGGTCAAAAGCATCTTAAACCGTTTTACAGCGGTGACAGAATGGGGAATGTCCGCCGGCATAACCACGACCTGTCCTTTACTGACGGTCATTTCTTTTCCATCAATATTAACAAGCGCCTCACCATCCAAGATTTGCACCATTGCATCACCGGGTGCTGTGTGTGTGCTCACTCCCTCTCCCTTGTCAAATGAAAACAGCGTTAAACTAAGGGATGAATTTTGAGAAAATGTCCTGCTTACAACTCGTCCTTCTTCATATTCAACCAATTCATCGAGATTATGGGGCTCTGAGAATGTTATGTTTTTTATAAGTACGGGTTTGTCCATTTTTCCTCCTGAGTATTTTTTAAAGCCGGTTTTTTCCAGCCATTTTCTGATGATATTTTTTGACGGTATTTTACCGGAACATCTGACCTTTCCATTAATAATCAAGGCAGGTGTCCCTTTGACGTTGTATTTTGCGATTTCTTCCACATCTCTAACATGTTCAAGATCGGCAGTTAAGCTCATTTCTGATAACACTTCCATAACATCATTTTCAAGGCTGTTACATAGGACGCAACCTGCGCCAAGAACTTTAATCTCAAGTCCTTGATCGTTTTCATCATCAAAGAGCTGGCCGAGAAATTTTCTAAATTCCCTGACAAACACACGCCCGTATTCTTTTTGAACCTTGTCGGAGATGTAATTCTTTTTTGACAGCCGGTTTAGTAATTCATCAGCGACCACATCATCAGGTTGTTTAGAATATAACGCTGCTATGTCCTTAAAGGTTTTTTTAAGACCCACAAAGCCAACTTTGTGTTTACCAATTTTTATCTGGGTAACATCAGATTTCGTCATAGCTTGGTAATACCATCAGGATTGATCGTAAACAAAACGCGAAAAATATTTTATTCGTTTATTGCATTTTGCATTATAGTGGATTCAGATGAATTTTCATAGCTCTTTTATAACTGAAATGCATCGATGCCTCGAAAGGCCGGTCTTGACTTGGATGTTTTCGCCATTAACTTATAATTCAATTCAGCCTGTATCATAAACGCAGGGAAATTCTATCCGAAATATCCCTCTTTACAAGACTGAAAACCATTTTTTTTTTACATAACTAATCACATCTTTCAGGGGAAAAAATGGGTATCTTAAATGTATTGATTCAAACCGTCGGGGGGTTGGGTCTGTTTGTCCTCGGGATGAAAATGATGACCGAAGGTCTTCAAATGTCCGCAGGAAAACGAATTAAAAAAATTTTGGGGGCGGTGTCGTCGAATCGCGTTGTCGGCTGTCTCACCGGAGCGGGCGTTACCGCCATGGTTCAATCGTCCTCGGCCACGACCGTCATGCTCATCGGATTCGTGAGTGCCGGATTGATGACATTACAGCAGGCGGTTGGGGTTATTCTGGGCGCAAATATCGGAACGACGATGACCGCCCAGTTAATCGCCTTTAAACTGACCGAAGCGGCATTGCCGGCCATTGCCATCGGCGTCTCTTTGAAATTCTTCACCCGAAAAAAAAAATATCGTTATATCGGTGAAGTCATTTTGGGTTTCGGCCTCCTTTTTTTCGGAATGACGGTGATGAAACACGGGCTGGCTCCGATTAAAAATGATCCCACCTTCATTCAGTTCTTTACCAAATTTGATCCCGGAAGTGCCGTCGGCCTTATACTTTGCGTATTGGTCGGCGCAGGTCTTACCATTCTGGTTCAATCCTCATCCGCGACAATCGGCTTGACCATGACCTTGGCCACCCAGGGCCTGTTGACGTTTCCGGGGGCGATGGCCCTGGTTCTGGGTGAAAATATCGGAACCACCATCACTGCTGAGCTGGCAACCATAGGGTCATCGAATATCAACGCCCACAGAGCCGCAAGAGCCCACACGATGTTCAATGTCATCGGGGTNNCCCGTTATATCGCCAATGGACACACCCTGTTCAATGTCATCAACGCCACCTTCTTTCTGATTTTTCTTCCGCTGTTGATAAGGGTGGCGATTTTGCTGTCTCCCAAAGAAGAAGCGCCGGAAGATTTTTTCCGGCTGCCAGATTTCGGCACCCAGTTCGATGACGCACCGATTGCCGCTCTGGCCAAGGCCCGGAGTGAAATCAAAAGGATGTCTGAAACCGCTTCGAGAACGCTCAAAGATACAATACTTCGTATCGAAGACAGGGATTATAAACTTTTAAGCAAATGGAAACGTATTGAAAACTACCTGGATGATATGCAACTGGAAATCACTTCATATTTAACCCGGGTGTATGAAAGTGACATCAGCGATTTTCAGGCCAAAGAAATCTCAAGTTTGATGAGAATGACAAACAATATCGAAAGAATCGGTGATTCCGTGGAAAACATCGCTCAACTTGTTGAAAGTATCATTGAAAATAATTTGTCATTCACGAGCCATGCCATGGCCGATTTGAAAACCATCTCGGAACAGACCATAGCCTTTCTCGATCTTGTCACNNTTGATCGTATCCCATCCAGCCAACGTACTGGTTGTGGGATCGGGAGGCTACCGTTTTATCGATTATCTGAAAGTCGGTGTTCAACTGACACTAATCGTGCTATTGCTGTAGATGGTGATTATAGCTATTTTCTGGCCGTTATCGCCCTGAACTTGTCTGATAAAAAAGGGCAAATC
>DNGT01000443.1 GCA_003486165.1 Desulfobacteraceae bacterium | reverse complement strand
AAAGTTATGGACACCAGTACCACTCACCTTCTCCAGCAACTGGAGTCCGGCAGACATCTTATACCGGCCGGGCATGGTGAATCTCATGCGTTTTTGGGCGGAGTGGGGGAGTCGATTAAACATTTACTGGCCCTAAAATAATTGTCTCGACAAATTAACTGTAGTTTGGGGCGTATTTATTATAAATCTTTATTTTAAGCGGAATGGATACTCTTTTTTTAAAAGCGTGTACTGTTTAAGTGGTTTAAGGATCGTTAGAAAGAACGGACGCATGTCGAGACATTTTTATGGCAAGAGATTGTTTGCTATAAAATGAACCCATTGTTTTTATATCGGACTCTGGTCTTTCTTTACGAACCTTTAACTAAGAGTTTACACGGTTTGAAAAAAAGTATTATCCATGGAGCGGCTGAATAAAAATATTCTCCACGCTCCCTGGATTATTTAACAAAATTTTTAGTGAGTTGAATTTCATGACACTCTTTCTACCTGAACTGGCATTGCTTATAATGGCTCTGGTTTTCTTTTTTGCTTCTTTGGCAAATTTAAAAGAGACTCGCCTGCAAGCTTTAGGTCTCCTATTTTCAGCCATAGCCATTCTTGTAACCGTATCTTCATATGGAATGGAGGGAACTCTGTTTTTCAATGCGTATCGAGTGGATGCGTTTTCTCAGATATTCAAAGTTATCATCACATTCGGGCTTTTTATCGTGATCTATCTGGGAAAAGGACTTTATGGCATTGATAATACCCTTCGGCCGGAGTACTATCTTTTTATGACCTTAAGTGCTTTCGGCCTGATGTGCATGAGCAGTGCCGTGGAGCTGATCACCATCATACTTTCTCTTGAAATACACTCTTTCGCTCTTTTTATCATCATTCCTTTCCGGAAACACGGGGCCTACCGCAGGCAAATGGAAGCGGGAATCAAATATGCTCTTTTCGGAGCTGCGGCATCCGGTATCTCCCTTTACGGCATGAGCTATATTTTTGGAATGACGCACACGACATACCTTGCCGATCTCGTGAAAATCATACCCGATGTCATCCTTAAAAAACCCCTTATGCTCATCGGCCTTGTCATGCTCCTTTGCGGTTTCTTTTATAAACTGGCACTTTTCCCCATGCATTTCTGGGCGCCTGATGTATACGAGGGTGCCGCCAACGAGACGTCCGGTTTTGTCGCAACGCTTCCCAAGATAGGTGCCGTAGCATTGTTGATCCGACTGATCTCCCTGGCAGGTGTGGATGCAGGCCAGTTTACCTGGGTTCTGATGATTTTTGCCGTGCTGTCCATGACATTTGGAAACTTATCAGCCCTGGTGCAGAACGATATCAAGCGTCTTTTGGCATACTCCAGTATCGCCCACGCCGGTTATGTCATGGTCGGTCTTCTTTGCGCCACGGACTTCGGATATCTTTCAGGCATTTATTATATTGCAGGCTATCTGCTGATGAATTTGGGTTGTTTTTTTGTTATTTACAACCTGGCGCCCCAGGGGGAAAACATCACCTTTGATGATCTCGGGGGACTGTATAAACGATCCCCCCTGCTGGCGTTAACGCTGGCTGTCGGCGCCTTTGGTCTGGCCGGTATTCCACCCACCATCGGGTTTACCGGAAAGCTGTTTCTTTTTACCGCCGCCATTAAAAAAGATATGTATGCCCTGGTTATTCTGGCTGTGATCAATACCGGCATCGGCATCTTTTATTATCTTAAAATGGTCAGGGCGGCCTATACCAGCACCGATTCCCAGGTGTCACCTCTCAATCTCAGGTTGTCCACAGCGGTTCTCGGAATCTTTTTCATTGTCATCATTATTCTGTTGGGAACCTTTCCCCAGGGATTTATGGATATTGCCAAAGAAGCAGTTGCAGCTGTCATATAGTTTCATCTGTTCGCCCGTCCTTTGGATTTTTCGGCAGGAATAAAACCAGCATTGATACACCTGCAATTGCACTGAGAACTGATCCTGCCAAAATTCCGACCTTAGCGGCATTTAACAGGGTACCGTCCAAAGCCAGGCCGGCAATAAATATAGCCATGGTGAATCCTATTCCGGCTAAAAAACCACCCCCTGTGATCACGCCCCATCCAATTCCCTCGGGCAGCTTTGCTATACCAAAACGAACCGCCAGCCAGCTGAAAAGAAAAATACCGGCAGGCTTTCCAACAAAAAGTCCGAGCATGACTGAAATTGCCACAGGAGAGGTGAAATCTGAAAGCGAAATTTCAACCCCGGCGTTCGCCAGCGAAAATATCGGCATAATAACAAAGCCGACCCATGGATGCAGTTCTTTTTCAAAGCGTTCAAGAGGCGAAATCGTTTTTCGTGTGGCTTGCTCCATCCGGCGTAATACCGCATAGCGTTCACCGGCACTCCTCCAACCACCACCTTGTAAAAAGTGTGCAGATTTTTGACACATTGTCATCAGTCGGCTTTCACTGATCCAAGCTTTTGTTGGTGTTATCATTCCAAATATTACGCCTGCAATGGTGGCATGAATGCCGGATTCATGGAACGCTATCCACACGAGAATCATGAGAATGATATAGACGGCAAGATTGCGGATGCCGACCTTCATAAATCCAAATATGACAGCGATACCTAAGATACCAAAAGCCAAGGCGGTCAAGCCGAGATGATCCGTATAACCAATGGCGATTACTATAATGGCACCAATGTCATCGGCGATTGCCAATGATAGCAGCAGCACGCGCAGGCTGCCGGGAATTCGGGGCCCCAAAACTGTAAGACAACCGACCACAAAGGCAATATCCGTCGCCATCGGAATACCCCAACCGCGTTCGGCCGGGGCTCCATGCTGGAGTAAAATATAAATTGTGGCCGGAACAATCATGCCGCCGATAGCTGCAGCAATAGGCAATGCTGCCTGCCGAAAATCTCGAAGTTCGCCCAATATGAGTTCCCGCTTGACCTCTAAACCGATAACAAAGAAGAATATTGTCATCAGACCGTCGTTGATCCAGTGTTGAAGAGAGTGGCTCATACCCAAGGGACCAATTCTGAGTTCAAACGGCGTTTTCCAGAAAGCCAAAAAATTGACTGAAAGAGGCGAGTTGGCTAAAATAAGAGCAGAGAGTGTGGTTAAAATGAGCAAAACGCCGCTAGCCGATTCTATGTGAAGAAAACGTTTTAAAGGATTGACAAGGGCGTCAACAGGATTTTGAGGCAGTTCAGGAAACTCACCATCAATTTTCACGTCTTTTACCATGAAAGAGCTTCTTTTTTTCTTTTGTTAAATGGATTGGTGTAAAATAACATCATTGCCTGAGATTGCAAGAAGCAGTCCCCGGCGATTGGTGGCCTTTGCCACCCGCAACCACTTTTCTGTGGTTAATCCGCTTGCCAGGGTAGTGAGCAGGAAGGCACCTTTTAGTCCCTTGATTCCTTTCATGAACATAAACTGGCGATGATTGGTGAAAGCAAACAGAAGATGGCCGTTGGACAGTAAAAAATTGTATTCACCCGGATACTGGTCAATCATTTGCGACGTACTGTTTGCCAAGGTATTGAAAAGCTTCTCAGGCTTTGCATCATGCCTGTGATGGTCTTCCATACGGTCCCGGAGGTATTCAAACGCCCTGGCCGAGTCGCTTATGGCATCTTCAATGGCAATGCCGCTGCTTCTGTAAGATTCAATGGACGGCGCCTTGCCGTTATGTGCAAAAATCCAATCATGTCCACCGAATTTCAGGACAAAAGGATGGGCATGACATTCGTCTATGAGCCCGCTGGTCCGAAAACGGAGATGGCAAATGATAATTCTGCTCTTTACGACACGGGCCAGCCTTTGAAAACTGTCGTGCAATTCGCCTGAGTGGTAAATATGTTCAGCCGACTTTTCAACCAGGGCATGGTGTTTACGAAAAAAACCAATGCCCCAGCCATCCATGTTCTTTTTGGCCCGAACTGCAAAAATCGGCAGAAATTCCGGAGCCGAATAATCTTTTTTGGCAGACAGCGCAAAGAGGTCACACATTTTTTTGACTGGATAACAAGTTTTTATAGAGAATTTTTATTATTTGGAACAATGTGAACAGGTGAAATTTCAGTTCGGATTTCTCATACCTCACCGGCATACAACACATCCGGACCGGCAATCACCAAAAGCTCACCTAAAGATTGTGGGTCCGGTGTTATGGGGTGCCAATCGGTGCGACTCAGGCCTTCCTTGACGGAAGTCACCAGCAAAATATCTCCCATACTTTCGGACGCCTTGAGAATCATCAGCTGTCGGAAGTTACAAAAGGCAAAGAGAAACGATTCATTGGCCAGAAAAAAGGTGTATTTCCCGGGATAGTCATCTAAGAGCTTTTGGATGGCAATGCGCAGGGCGATGTATACACTGATGTACGGATTCTTGCGGTGCAGCAAGATCAGCTGATCTCTTAAGTATTCGAAAATTCTGGCGGTATAGACTTCTACGTCCAGCCGCGGTGTTTCTCTGGTCTGATATGCATTAATGTTTTCAACAACTCCCACCTGGGCAAACAACCAGTCGTGATCCAGAAAGGTAAGCTTGAAGGGATGCAGTTGCGTGCTATGGTGACCGCCACTCTTCGGACAGTTGATATGGGATATAATGATCCGGCTGTCGATGACCCGGGCAAGCCTCTGGAAGCTTTCGTGGACTTGTTGATCGCTGAACACCTGTTCCTCTGACTTTTCCACCAAAGCCTGATCTTCGCGAAAAAAACCGATACCCCATCCGTTCATGTTGTCACTTCCCTTTTCCGCGAAAATGGGCAAATAATTTTTGGGTGTATAGTTATAGCCCGCCGAGATAGCCAATATGTCACACATGGTCGCCTCTAGTTCTTATAATTTTGCTTTAAAAAATTTTCCCGACCAGCCAGCTCAGTAACGAGTTGCTGAAAATTAAGGGTGCGAAACTTGAGTTTTAGTTAAACAATTTTATATGTTTTACTGACTGATTTAGGCTGGTTGGTGCCATCTTAATACGCTCCTGATAGCCGGATTCCTCGTAAATCTTATAGATGGTTGTCAGCCATTTGTTCGCTTCAGGATAGTAATAGATATCCGGAGCGTGATCTTGACTCAGTTCTATGATAAACTGGGTAAAAATGATCCATTGGATGGCTTCATCTACCTTATCCAGAAGGGCCGAGTGATAGCGAAATTCAATGGTGGAGCGATACCAGTAGGAGTGCAGATTCAGACCGTGGTAGCGGGTTTTGTCGTAGCGTGAATTAACACCACACTTTTCGTCGTAACGGTTTTGAAGCGAATACCAGAGATCTTTGATTTGGCAATT
>DNGT01000485.1:2223-3670 GCA_003486165.1 Desulfobacteraceae bacterium | reverse complement strand
TCTGTAAAAATCAAGTCGTTTACCAACTTTTTCAAAAAGAAATTTAAACCGATATCTAAAAAAACTTAAAAACAATGTAACACATTAGCCTTTTGAAAACATTATCACTCCAGGTATGATTAGGTTTTTGGCTGAAAGAACTCGTGAATAAGGACTCGTAATGAAAGAACCTGCCCGGGCTATTCATAAAGTTTTCTGCTTTAAGAAGGGGTTTCATCCATAGAGTTAAATTGTTGATGG
Source organism: Desulfobacteraceae bacterium (assembly GCA_003486165.1). Lineage (GTDB taxonomy): Bacteria > Desulfobacterota > Desulfobacteria > Desulfobacterales > UBA11574 > UBA11574. Next base: position 3,430 of record DNGT01000485.1, on the reverse strand, counting down.
TTCTTTCAAAACGATTCCTAATCCACTCAGACAGCTTCCAGCCAAAAATTTAATCATACCTGAAGATCCTTTGAAATCGATTTTTATCAAAGGACCAAACTATTACAGAACCACGAATAATCCGGATCGGTGTTTAGAAAAGACGTTTTACGATCTTTTCAAAAAATCATGATAATATGTCTATTATTTACGAATATATAACGATTCAGATTTTAAAATATTTGGGCATTGTTCTGGTATTTGTCGTCGGGATATATCTTGCTGTGGATTTTTTTGAAAGAGTCGATGATTTTATGGAAGCCGGCATACCGTTTTCAAAGATGATATTTTTTTTCGCACTCAGAATACCATTTATCGTTGCCCAAATCATTCCCATTTGTATTCTGATGTCTGTTCTTATCGTTTTTAGTCTCATGGCTCGAGGCAACGAGATTGTGGCTTTGAAAAGCAGTGGTATACGTATCTATTATCTTTTAAAGCCGGTTTTCATCATGGGATGTATTTTGGGCGCCCTTCTCTTTATGTTATCTGATGTCATCGTGCCGATCACAATGGCAAAGTCGAACCAGATTTGGCTTAAAGACGTTCGTAAAGAGTCAACAATTATTACCAAGGAAAAAAATATTTGGATTAAAGGCAATCGAAGTATAACACACGTAAAATACTTTAATCCAAAAGACAACACCATTAATGGAATTACATTTTATAAATTTGATGGAAATTTCAGACTGATTCGGAGAATCGACGCCGAGAAAGGGGTCTTCAGTCAGGGAGAATGGCTGTTATATGAATTAATGGAACAGACTCTTGATACAAAAAAAGAAAAATACAATATAACATTTCATAAGAATAAAATTGAAAGGCTAAATTTATTGCCTGAAAATCTAATTACGGTTGCTAAAAAATCCGAAGAGATGACGTTTGGAGAGCTTTTTGCGTATATAAAAAAGATTGAGGCAGAAGGATATGATGCCACAATATATAAGGTAGATCTTTATGCCAAGATAGCCTTTCCTTTTATCTGTATCATTATGTGTATGGTAGGGACAGGTCTTGCAGCCAGAGGAACCGTGAGGGAAGGTATGCCTGTTGTCATTGCCTACGGTATCGGTACGGCATTTATTTACTGGATTTTTTACAGTTTTTGCTTGTCGCTCGGATATGGTGAAATGCTGCCGCCCGCCATTGCTGCATGGACTGCAAACCT
>DNGT01000485.1:0-2121 GCA_003486165.1 Desulfobacteraceae bacterium | reverse complement strand
TATTTTTTATTTTCCTTATGATCTGACCTTTTCGGTAAAACATATTGTTCAGAGAATAGATCCTGCAGTCGTTGTCATCGTTGAGACAGATATTTGGCCCAATTTTCTTTTTGAGATGAAAAAACGTCAGGTGCCTGTTATTCTAGTTAATGCAAGGCTGTCTAAAAAATCTTTTATTGGATACAAACGTCTTGGGTTATTTGCAAAGCAGGTATTTTTGAAATTTTTTCATATCGGTGCTCAATCCTTAGAGGACTCAGGGCGTTTTCAAGAACTTGGTGTTCCGTTCCATCGGATAACGGTAACCGGGAACGTTAAATTTGATGTAACACATCAAATCCAGGGTTCACAAGAAACAGATCGTTTAAGGCAATCCATGCACATACAGAATACCCGGAAGGTATTTTTGGCAGGGAGCACGCATCCGGGTGAAGAATCGATGCTGTTGGATGCGTTTTCAAGAATAAAACATCATGGAAACGATTTGCTGCTCATTGTGGCACCCCGCAATCCGGAACGAGCCGGTTCAGTATCTCGTATGTTTAATTCTGCCGGATATTCAGTTGGCCTCATGAAAGAACTTGAAAAGATATCATCCGGCAAAAGATTGGATGTTATTATCATTGATACCATAGGCCTTCTAAAAAAACTTTATGCTATCGCTGATATCGCTTTTATTGGCGGGAGTCTGGTGAATTGCGGTGGGCACAATCCTCTTGAACCCGCAGCATTTTCAAAACCGATTATATTTGGACACGATATGAGCGATTTTAGAGATATTTCAAAGATGCTTCTAGATGCTGAAGGAGCTGTTCGTGTCAAGGATGCAAAAGATCTTTATAACGTATTGCTTTCACTGATGGAAAATGAAAAAAGGGCCCTGGAGATGGGAAAGAACGCTTTGGGGGTTTTGACCGCCAACAAAGGGGCTGTTGAAAAGACGATAAAGGTGATCAAGCCACACCTTTAAAGCATGTATTATAGTTTTAGTGTCGGGAGCTGGAGGACTGATAACGATAAACAAAGGTACCATGGGCAAAGCGTTTAAAAAAATTGAGGCCATTATATACGATAGCGGAGAAAGCCCCCTTTTTTCTTTTAGAACTTTATTNNAAAAAGAATATATTAACATCAAAAAGACTCCCTTGCCCCATAATTTCTATTGGGAACATTACTCTCGGCGGCACCGGAAAGACACCCATGACAATATATCTTGTGCAAGCTTTAAAACAATTGGGGTACAACGTGGCGGTTATCAGCCGCGGGTATAAAGGGGGGGCGGAAAAAATCGGCGGTATAGTGAGTGACGGAAAGGTGTTGTTGATGACACCTGAAATGTCGGGCGATGAACCCTATATGATGGCAAAAAAATTGAAGGATGTGCCGGTGATTGTGGGGAAAAACCGGTTTAAGGCAGGCAGACTGGCTATTTCAAAATTTAATCCCGATGTTATTGTGCTTGATGATGGATTTCAGCATTTAACGCTTCAGCGGGACCTTGATATTGTATTGCTCGATTATCATAAACCTTTCGGGAATAGNNTGCAGATGCAATAATATTGACAAAAACCGATAGGGTGAACCATAACGAAACCTCATCGTTACTAAGGAAACTTGGCTCCTTTGAAAGAAAAAAATCGGTCTATCGTTCTTTTCATCATCCGTTCATTTCTAAAATCATTAACGGAGAGAAAAAAATATTTGAGAAAAATATGCAAGATGCGGTAGGACAAAACTCAGATTGCATAAAAGGACGTAATGTCTTTGCCTTTTCCGGTTTGGCAGATAATCATAATTTTTTACGGACCCTCAAAAGCCTTAAATGCAATGTGTCGGGCTTTATGGAATTTCCGGATCATCATCCGTATTCAGAAAGGGATCTTGATGAAATATTGTCGGCTGCCAAAAGGAGCATGTCGGAGTGTCTCATTACCACTGAAAAGGACTATGTCCGTATCGTGCACAAAATCGATTGGCCTCATGATCTACTTGTCATCGGGATTGAAATTGATTTTGGGGCGGATAAAAAACGATTTAACTCCTTTATTAAAGACTGGATTAAAAATCGGAATGAATCGGGTTATAAATTCAGCAAGGGCATAGGAAGAGATTCATGAACAT
>DNGT01000234.1 GCA_003486165.1 Desulfobacteraceae bacterium | reverse complement strand
ATCTTGACAAGTGCACCAGTTGCGGAGATTGCATCAAGGTTTGTCCCATCAATGTATCCGATAATTATAACGAGGGCCTTTCTGAGAGAAAGGCGATTTACAAACAATACGCCCAGGCAATCCCCGGCGCATTTGCAATTACCAAGCGGGGAACATCTCCATGCCGGGCTTCCTGTCCAGCCCACGTGAGTGTTCAAGGATTCATAGCCCTCATGAACGAAGGCAAATATCGTGAGGCATTGGAGCTATTTAAAAAAGACCATCCGTTTCCAGGCATCTGCGGGCGGGTGTGTCACAATCCCTGTGAGGAGGTCTGCACACGAACTGAAGTTGAACAGCCACTGGCAATCAAACATCTGCACAGATTCCTTGCAGACTGGGATATGGCCCGGGAAAATTATTATGTGCCTGAAAAAAAAGGCGCCAAAAATGAAAAAGTCGCCATCATCGGATCGGGACCCGCAGGTCTGACCTGTGCCTATTTCCTGGCCATTGAAGGGTATCAGGTAACGGTTTTTGAAAAGTATCCGGTACTCGGCGGCATGCTTACCGTGGGAATTCCTTCCTATCGCCTTCCCAGGGATGTCATTGATGCAGAAATTCAAGTCATTAAAGACCTGGGCGTCAAATTTAAAACCGGGGTTGAAATTGGAAAGGATATCACTGTTGCCCAGCTCAGAAAAGAGGGCTACAAGGCGATCTTTCTGGGTATCGGTTCCCATGAATGTAAGATTCTGGGAATCGAAGGTGAAGATCTGGAAGGGGTCTATCCCGGGGTTGATTTTTTAAGAGAAGTCAACCTGGGCAACCGGATTTCACTGGGTGACCGTGTTGCGGTTGTCGGCGGCGGAAATGTTGCCATGGATTCGGTAAGAACCGCTTTGAGGACCGGATCTTCAAATCCTTTTGTCATTTACCGGCGAAGTATGGAGGAGATGCCTGCGAGCGAGGAGGAAATTGAAGAGTGTCGTGAGGAAGGCATCGAAATCATGCCCCTTACCAATCCCATACGTGTTATTTCAGAGAATGGCAAGGTCAAGGCCATCGAATGTATAAAAATGGAACTGGGCGAACCGGACGAAAGCGGCAGGCGCCGGCCCATACCCATTGAAGGATCTGAGTTTGCGATGGAGATAGATGCATTGATTCCGGCCATTGGCCAGGAATCCGACTGGGCGTGTCTCACCGATGAATGCGCCTGTACCCTTAGTGACTGGGGGACACTGCGCGTTGATCCAATGACCTTTCAGTCAGATGATCCAGATATTTTTTCCGGCGGCGATGCCGTGACCGGTGCGGCAACAGTGGTTGAAGCCATTGGCGCCGGCAAAGAGGCCGCTATCTCCATCCATCGCTTTATCCAGGGAGAAGATCTTCACGAAAACCGGCAAAAGTCGTGGGAAGCCGTACAGGATGTTTCCACAAAGGGTTGCGAAAACATCCCCAAGGAAAAAATGCCCCACCTGAATCCTTCAGAACGAATGAAGAATTTCAACGAGGTGCAGCTTGGTTTCAGTGAAGAACAGGTTCGTAAAGAGGCGAACAGGTGTCTGGCTTGTGGCATCTGTTCCGAGTGCTACCAATGTGTAGATGCCTGTTTGGCCCATGCGGTTGACCATGAGCAGGTGGCTGTGGAAAAAGAGATTGAAATCGGATCCCTTATCTTATGCCCGGGGAGCAAACCCTTTGATCCTTCGACATTGGAACAGTTCTATCATTACAAAAGCAATCCAAATGTGGTGACCAGCCTTGAGTTTGAACGACTTCTCAGTGCTTCAGGACCCACCATGGGGCATTTGGTTCGGCCTTCAGATCAAATAGAACCGAAAAAAATCGCCTGGCTTCAATGTATCGGTTCCCGGGATACCAACAAGTGCGGCAACGGATACTGTTCTTCGGTTTGCTGCATGTATGCCATTAAAGATTCAATGATTGCCAAGGAGCATGCCGGAGGCNNCGTGGGTCTTGAAATTGCCGGATCTACGGCTGATTTGGCCAACCGGTTGAATGTGGACCTGAACAAATATAAATTTGCCGTAACGCAGCCCTTTACTCCGGTGGAGACGTCTCGCCCAGGGGTTTATGCCTGCGGTGTTTTTCAGGAACCTAAAGATATTCCGAGTTCCGTTACCGAAGCAAGCGCTGCAGCGTGTTTGGCCGGAGGCTTTTTGAGCGAAGCCAGAAACACATGTACCAAAACCGTTGAGATCCCTGCGGAAATAGATCTGACAGGACAGGAACCCCGAATCGGCGTATTTGTTTGCAACTGCGGCGTGAACATTGCCGGTGTTGTAGATGTTAATGTTGTTGAAGAATATGCCAAAACACTTCCCTATGTGAAGTACGCCGGGCAAAATCTGTTTACATGTTCCCAGGATTCACAGGAACTTATGAAGGACATCATNNTGCGGTTTGAACAAATACCTCTTTGAAATGGCCAACATCCGGAATCAGGGTTCCTGGGTCCATTCAGATGCTCCGGAAAAAGCATCGGAAAAGGCCAAACACCTGGTTCGGATGGCTGTGGCGCGTGCTGTGACACTCCACCCCCTGAGCGAAAAGAAAATCCCGGTTGTCCAAAGGGCCCTGGTCATCGGCGGCGGAGTGGCCGGTATGAATGCGGCGTTGGGTTTGGCAGATCAGGGTTTTCCCGTGGTTCTGGTTGAAAAAGAAGAAAAACTGGGGGGCATGGCCAATCGTCTNNATCAACCATGGTGTCGTTGTCCTGGCCACCGGTGCAACGGAATACCATCCCAAAGAATTCCTTTATGGGGAAAATGAAAAGGTGATGACCCAGGTTGAGCTGGCCCGGCATTTAAAAGAAAAAGGGGCACAAGATTTGAATCAAGTGGTCATGATCCAGTGCATCGGATCCAGAAACCAAGATAATCCGAACTGCTCAAGGATTTGCTGCCAGAGCGCCGTCAAGAACGCCCTTAACATTAAAAAGCTTAATCCGGATGCTGAAATTTATGTCCTTTACAGGGATATCAGGACATACGGAATGTTGGAAGAGTACTATACTGAAGCTAGGAAGCAGGGCGTACTGTTTTTCCGGTACGATCCCGAAGATCCTCCCACGGTGGAATCGTCCGATGAGG
>DNGT01000114.1 GCA_003486165.1 Desulfobacteraceae bacterium | reverse complement strand
TTGGCCATGATCGTGGCGCTCTGGAGCAACCTGAACCTGCTGCCAAGTCTCGTGCTCTTGTTCAAGCCATATGGCCGCGGACTGTCCACACAGGCCCGGCGTCCTGGGTCAGACGGGAAAGGACTCCGGGATCCTCACTAAACAAAGCGAACGCATTCTCCATTCAAGGTTTGACAACATTCATTTAAAGTTATTGTTGTTTAGGGGCCTCTAACGGCTTTTCGGGAACCACAGTCTTCTCAGTTTTTTCAACCTCTTTTGCTTCTTCTGTTATCCCGGTAGCCTCAGTTTTTTCAACCGCTTCGGCTTTCTCGGCCGTCTTTATCTCGAACTCGGTTTTACCCAAAAGAGCTCCGCTTTCAGAAACGATCTCCACATGTCCATTCCCCAATAACATATAAAGCTTTTTAGAACTCCATGTGCGCCAGGATTTTGCGTTTACAGGCAGTTTAACTCTCGCAATTTCATTATTCCCAAAATACCAGACATGATAAACAAACGTCGGATCTTCAGCTCCGCTAATTTTGGTAAAACAGTATAATTTGTCCAAATCATCAGGGAAGACAGTTCCGACATCAGAGGGCTGCCGATCCTCGACAGCGGTACACATATGAATCTCTTCCAAAACCAATGCCGGCTGTTGCGGTGCTGCAGCTGGCGTTGTTTCTTGCATTTGCTCTTCGGCCGGCTGTTGCGGTGCTGCAGTTGGCGTTGTTTCTTCCATTTGCTTTTTGGCAGGGTCTTCCTGAGCGAAACAGACACCTGAAAGAATCAGGGCACTCAACAATACAAACAATGTTTTTTTTAACATATTACCCTCCTTTTACATGTTTTAAAGTATTAAAGTATTGGTGTCAAAGCTTCAATTGTGAATTATGGTTGCGCTTTGTTCAATTCAAAGTTTGACACCATTCACAAAATCCTACGTAACCTCAAATGGTGAAAAAAAATCGTCCGTGCTAAGCTCGTGTTACCTTCTCCAACAGCTTCCGATAATAGACATAGTTTTCAAAGGGAACATCCGCTCTCACGCGCCCGTCTGCCATGGGTATGAACCCGCCGCCGGCCAGCAAGGGCGGTACTTTTTCCTCGACTTCACGGCGGATCGCCTCCTTGCCGTTCCTTAAAGCGTCAAGATCGATGCCTCCGATCAGGCGCAACTCAGGACCGAACTCGCGGCGAAGATCGCCATAGTCCATGGCCTCAATGTTGACTTCGCAAGCCCAAAGACAATTGAATCCCCATTTGAGAATGCTTGGGATCAGTATCCGGGCATTGGCAAAGGTGCGCAGAACAACTGTTTCGACGCCATACCGGTTCAGTACATCCAGGACCGGTTGATAGCTTGTCAAAACGAACGCTTCATACATCTGCGGAGAGAGCAGGGGGCGATCGTTTCCGCCGATGGGCTCGGAGAAAACCGCGGCATCGACTTCAACCTCTGCCAGGACCCTTTCCGCCATTCGGGCCGCAAACTCTCCCTGGACAGCCATAGCTTCGTGCACGTATTTCGGGTCTTTTATGAGGAGGCGAATCACTTCGGAAAACCGATCCCAGCCGTACACGCCCATTGACAAGAAAAAGCCGCGGTGCACCCTCAGCATGAGCACGTGATCGCGGGATCGCCAGGTGCGGACCCGTTGGGACCATTTCCAAGGCAGTCGGCGGGAATCATCCGGATTTAAACTTTTCCTCAGCACTTTCAGTTCATTCCGGGAAGTTGGCCATTTCTTCAGCTCGGGGCGGGGTTCCAGGTCCGTTTCTATTTCTTCGCGCCGATCAGTCGAGAACATCTCGGAGAGTTCCCTCTTTTTGTCCAGACCCTGTTTGCGCCAGGCTTTGATGACATCTTTTCGAATGCCCTCTTCAAAGTAGGGGACGCGGTCGGTCTTTTCGTACCGCATGGTTTTCAAAAAGCGTTCGCGACTCGTCATGTACGTACCCATCCTGTGGTTATGAGGCTATCAAGTTTCGGGCGATAGCCACAGCACCGGCGGCATCCGGGCTGTACCCATCGGCTCCGATTTCAGCGGCAAAAGATGCGGTCACCGCCGCGCCGCCGACCAGGGTCTTCAAGCTGCTCCCGCCTTTGGCCCTGACATCGGCAACAACCGCTTCCATTTCCGCCATGGTCGTGCTCAGCAGGGCGGAGAGGGCAACGATATTCGCCTGATGTTTTTTAGCAGCAGCCAGGAACTTGCTTTTACTGACGTCCACACCCAAATCTATGACGCTAAATCCGGCACACTCCAGCATCATGGCCACCAGGTTCTTGCCGATGTCGTGAATGTCGCCCTTGACGGTGCCAATGACAATGGTGCCTTTAGCCTTGATGTCTGACCTTGCCAGATGGGGCCTGAGAACTTCAAGGCCGGCGTGCATGGCCTCGGCCGCCATTAACATCTCGGGCACAAAAAAAACGCCCGCACTAAATTTCCTGCCGACCTCATCCATAGCGGCAATTAGAGCGTGGTCGAGGATTTTAAATGCGTCCTCGCCCTGATCCAGATGGGCTCGTACCAGTTGGGCGGTCTTTTCCTGATCGAAATCAAGGACCGCGTCGATGATGGCTTTGGCTTCCATGAATACCGTTAATCTCGATTTTCTAACCATGGTATTCGAATAAACTGAAAAGAAAAAAGAAGCAACTTAATATGTTAAGGACGCCCCCCATTTTTATTTCAAAACGTCCCGTAAGTTCCCCCTGTACCTAAGACGGTCTTGGCTCAACATCACGGCATTTTTGTTCCAGCTGATGCACAATTCGTGAGATCATTTGGACAGCCATTCTGCCTGCCGTTTGGCCTGCTCGAGAGATTCGACATCTGTTCCATTTGGAAATCGAAGACATTTTCCATCATACTTAACTTTAGCATCTGCCTTGTGATCCTTTGACGTCGGTTTTGATCGGGCTTTTGTTTCAACGGCAAACGCGCCTGAATATCCGACGACAATGTGATCGATATTAAATTTTCCTGCGGGAAAATCATGATACACATAATACCCGTCTCTCATGAACTGGGTGAGTTCCTGGCCAACGGTGATTTCACCCTCATAGCCCAACCGATAAGAACGTCGCAACTTTAACAACTTTATCAATTTAAAAAGACAATAGGCGATAAAACCGATTCCTGCGATGATGTATATGGTAAATGTCGATATTGAAAGCTTTAAATATCTGAAATATAAGGAAGAAATATAAATTGCATAAAGTAATATAGGCATCGTGATGAGTAGGACAAGGTTTTCAGTCAACCTGTCATGGATCTCCTTAATTTGTCTGTTTAAGGATTCCCCCGGGCTTTTCAAAAAAAATGTCTTTAAACGGAGAACGATGCCCCTTCATTTGGCGAGATTTTCGAAGCAGATAGAGCGCTGAAGCAAAAATCGCGAGGATTCCAAGAAACAAGATGATTGGAAAATATACGAGCCATCTATTCAAATCTCTTACCTTTAAAATTGAAGGACGAAACGGAAGTCCTCATCCGCCCTTTTCATTTTCATCTGGGCAATGCGCTATAGGTGTCGCGTCTTGAATAGTGAACAGGAGCATTTTATTCACTGTTCAAGATTTGACACCATTTTCCCGCCCTATCTTGTGAATAGCGACCCCCAAAGCTTGAAAAGCGTAGACTGAAGCTTACAGCGAAGGGTGATCATCGCTGAACAAAAAAATAAACTTAATATTTTAAGTGCCCCAAAAACTACATAACGCCGCCTAAAACTCAAAACTCAGGCTGCCCAGAACATCGTAGGCGCCTCCTACT
>DNGT01000115.1 GCA_003486165.1 Desulfobacteraceae bacterium | reverse complement strand
CGGTGGAGATAATGGATGGTATCATCCACCGCGATGCCCATGCTGATGGCCACGATGGTGATCGTCATCACGTCGAGGGGGATGTCCATGATGCCCATGACCCCAAGTATGGACATGGTGGCAAGGAGGTTCGGGAGGATGGCCACCAAAGCGATCTTCCAGGAACGAAGAAGGATAAGGAACATGGTGGTCAGGGCCAAAACCGTGTAGCCGATGGTCTTGATCTGAGAGTCAAAGAGGCTGCGCAGCATGTTGTTGTACAGGACCATGAGCCCGGCGAGCCTGAACTGGCCTTCGCTGAGCCCCACCTTCTTCACCAGATCACCATGGATCCGCTTGAGGAGCGCATCTCTCCGGATGTCCGGCAGGGAATCCTTGATTCGGGTAGTGATCCTGATCTGCCTGATCTGGTCATTTTGGATGAAAACGTAGGGGTCCACCAATAGTTCACGGTCCCGGCCTTTCAGGGAGTTAAACAAAATCGCAGCGCTGAAGTCGTCGAGCTCCTTCCCTTCGTTGATGCTCCGGGCCGTTTTCCAGACCGTGGCCAAGGACAGCACCTTTCCCGTTTCCGGCTGGGCATCGAGGTAGTCGTGGACCTTCTCTACGAGCTCAAGCTTGGAGGTGGTGAAACCGTATTTCTTCGAGGTCTGCTCCTCCTCAAACTCTCTGAACTTGTCGAATTCATCGTCGGGCGACGCTGTTCCGCTTTTGGCCGTCCCAGGGTTGGGTGCGGAGGGCTTGGTGCCCTCGGAACCGGGCTGTTCCTTAAATTCCAAGGTAATTTCCAGCGGTGTCGTGCCACCAAGATTCCGGTCTATGAACTTCATGCCTCGGAAGATCTCGGTGGACGACTTGAAATAGTTGATGAAGCTGTTTTCCACCTCCAGCCGCAGACAGCCGATGACCGTTACCACCGTCAGTATGGCCCCGACCGCCAGTATCCAGCCCCTGTAGCCCTGCACCATCCTCGCACAAAAGGACGTGAAAGGCGTCCCGAACTTCATCTCCACGAATGTGGCAGGCGGTCTGGGAAGGAGTACCGCCGCAGCGGGAAGGAACAGATGGGTGATCACCAGGGAAACGCCCAGTCCCATGGTCATCATCCAACCGAAGTTCATCACGGGAAGTATCCCGCAGAACATCAGCGATGAGAAACCCGCTATGGTCGTCAGCTGGCAGTATAGCGATGGGACGAAGACATCACAGACCGCATCCCGCATAACTTCGCAATTGGACGCCTGCGGCCGCAGTCCCAGGAGTTCGGTATAACGCACCACGATATGGATGGCCAACGACAGGGTCAGGATCAATTGGAGGGAGACGAAATTGGAGGAGACGACCGTAACGTCCCAATGGGCCAGTCCCAGCAACCCAAGCATTACGAAGACCGAAAAAAAACAGCAGGCCAGGGGGAGAACAATCCATCGTTTCCGCCTGAACATTACGTAAAGGGTCCCCACGAGCAGAAGAAACATCCCTACACCGAAGACCTTGAGATCGTTCTTTACGTAGGTGATGATGTCGTCGACGATCATGGGCACGCCGCCCAGAATGAAGCCTGCTTTGGAGCGGTAGGCGCCTATGATGCGACGTATGTCCTGGATGTCCTGGTGGCGGGCAGCCCGGTCCTCGTCCTTGTAACGGCGGTATTCATCCTCAATGGTGTCAAGCTCGTTGCGCTCTTTGACCGTCAGGGTCTTTTCGTATTTCTTCTCTATGAGCTTCAATCGCCGGGAAAGCATTAGCTCATGGCTGCTGTCCGTCTTAAAATTGACCTGGATGGCTGCCGAGCGCATGTCCTCGCTGACCAGCATATGCTGGTATATGGGACTGTCCCGGAATTCCTCGATGGCACGCTGCAGGTCAATTTTGGGAGACTCGAGAGTCCGGATGTTGTCTTTGAGCTCCTTGAGGTTTCCAGGCTTGTTCTTGAAAAGGGGTACATCCAGGATGGTGACGATGGACGAGACCCGGTGGAGCTGTATGAGTTCGTCCCGGACCTTCTTGAGCCGCACGAGTGACGCCATGGAGAGTAGTTCTTCCGGCGGGGAATAGGTGATGACGACGAAGTCTCCGCTCTTGTAGCGCTCGATGAGCTTGCGATAGTACCGCATGTCCTCGTCGTTCTCCAGCACGAGGGCGTCCCCCGATGCGTCGAGGCGAAAATCCTTGAGCCCGTAAGCTGACATCCCGAGACAAATGAGGATGATGGCTATCGTCGTCTTGGGCCAACCCAGCACCCAACGACCGTAAAAATTCCTCCAGCGTGATCCCTTGATCATATCGGTAATATTGCTATTAAACCATTAAAAGACAAGATCGCGAATTGACAATTTAAGATGTAATTTCTAGCATTTATATTATGACATGTCAATAACAGAAGCCTGTTTAAAAAGCCCATAAATCCATTGTGTTAATTCATAATATCACACTTGAGTTTCCTGCAGTTAAAGGACCGGGATTGTGCAGAATTCAGATTGAAAACTACTCTTCAGTAGGACTTCCGGGACGTCCATAATCCGAACATTTCATGAAAAGAAACCAAAACGTGCCGGTATGTTTTTAAAATTACCGGCCAACTTAGGTGCCATAATAATTTGATCTTGACTTTATATAAAGTTATCAATGTATTATTGTTTTAAGATACAATCCTGGTTTTTGAATAAGATGTTTTAACCTAAATTCATCTAAGGAAAGGCAAGCAAATGAGTAAAGTTGCATTTGTAAAAACAGAAGATAGAACCATTGGCGTAAAATCTTCGATAACCACCCTTGGGCTCAATCCTGTAAAAAATAAAGATGTTCTTATAAAACCAAACTTCAATACGGCAGATCCGACTCCTGGATCAACTCACAATGACACCTTGATGGCACTTGTGGATGAGGTCTGGAACATGGGGGCAAAATCTATCAGTTTGGGTGAAAGGAGCTATCCACCGACCCGGGAAGTGATGGATGAAAAGGGAATTCTTCCTCTTTTAAAACAAAAGGATGTTCATATCATTGACTTTGATGATTTGGAAAAAAAGGATTGGGTTGAATTTAAATCGAAAGACAGCCATTGGGAAAATGGGTTTCGAATAGCCAGGCCCATTCTCGAGACAGAATGCCTCATATCCACGTGTTGTTTAAAAACCCACCAATTTGGAGGCGTATTTACCCTATCGCTTAAATTGCATGTCGGCGTAGTTCCCACATTTCGGCACGGGTATCAATATATGGGCGAACTGCACCAGTCTCCCCATCAGCAGGAAATGATCGCAGAAATTAATCACCCATTTTCGCCGGACCTCATCGTGTTGGATGGAATCGATGTGTTTACAGATGGTGGGCCTGCTACAGGAAAGAGAGCCAAAGGGAATATCTTTTTAGCATCAACCGATCGTGTGGCCATCGATGCGGTTGGCGTCGCTGTGCTCAAGACCCTTGGCAGCAATTCAGCCATTATGAAACGAAAAATATTTGATCAAAGACAAATTGCAAGGGCTTCAGACCTTGGTATCGGTGTCTCATCTCCTTCTGAAATTGAGATTATATCAGCAGACCAGGAAAGCATGGCGTTTAGAACCGAAGTGGCTCATGCGTTGTTATCCGGATGAGAGGGAGACTTTCGTTCGTGCAGAAGGTGCTTGGCGCTTTATATATCAATATGAGAGTTACAGGTTATGCCGAGATTAGAAGGATTTGGAGGTCATCGATTCAGATTGGTTAACGTTCTGAACGAACGTCCCCCATGTCTATCAAATTGTGAGATATCTCCCAGGTATTCATTGCAAAAGATGCAAAAAATAGGAAACCGATATCTTTAAAACAATGATCTTGATATTTACGGTTCGAGTTTGATAGAAATCAAGCGGTTTAAGGCGCGATCTTGGCAAAATACATGGAATTATTATTTGAGAGGATAGATTACAGCATTAACCTTTAAAGTCGAAAACAGGAGAAATTTGATGAAAAAAACATTCGTGATCCTTGCTTTATTATCCATACTGTCTCTTATTTTTGCCATAGCTGCTTCAGCGGGTCCTGTCATGGATCGTATTATAAAAAGAGGGGAGTTGTTGGTCGGTACAAGCGGAGCACAGCCGCCGATGTCAGCCACCACTAAAAGAGGTGAACTCATCGGATTAGATATTGATATTGCGAAGNNGCTGATTCCGGCCCTCGAAGCAAAGCAAGTAGACATAATCCTGTCGGGCATGACCATAACCCCGAAACGCAATCAAAAGGTGGCGTTTGTGGGTCCGTATTATGTTACTGGAAAGGGAATCTTAGCCGTAGCCAAAAAGTATGCTGCCTTAGAGGATGCAAAGGGATTGGATACACCGGAAGTAACTGTTGCAGCTCTGAAGGATTCAACCAGCCAGAAATTCGCCGANNGCTGATTTTTATTTTTGTGCACTATCTGTTTACCGCTACCAAAACAAGAAATTGATAGCAAGGGAGTCACCCCTTACCTTCGAACCACTGGGAATCGCTATGGCTGAAGATACGCTGTTGATCAACTGGACAGAGAATTTTATAAACATCCTTCAAGGCAGCGGTAAACTGAAAGAAATGGGTGAGAAGTGGCTTAACGGCGGCTCATGGGTTGATGAATTGCAATAAGGGAGCGATGTTTAATAGAGTTGGGGACTTTGGGGACGTTCTTAACATATTAAGTTTGGTAAATTTTGAATAGCGAATACTGTTTGATAAAAATATAGATTAATTTGCGGGTCGGATTTTTCCCAAACAGTATTCGCTATTCAAAATTTACCAAACTTAATATGTTAAGAACGTCCCCAAAGTCCCCAACTCTATTAAACATCGCAAATTAATCTATATTTTTA
>DNGT01000287.1 GCA_003486165.1 Desulfobacteraceae bacterium | reverse complement strand
AATGGTTATCTGGGCCAATTGATCGATTTGGATTTCCGAACCGGACTTCGCCTGATTGATTGCGGCATGCAATACATCGCGGCAAAGATGTTTGAACTCGTCTCGTTCAGAGACCAAGCTCGAGGTTAAGTCGATATTCAATAGTTTTTTGGCTTTGGTATGTTTTAAAAAAAGTTGGTAAGCCAATTTGCTGATTGATTTACAAAAATCCGGACTTAAAAGAACATCATGACGAATATTGTCCACACCCGGAATCAGCCGGTCTAATGAGAATTTCACCGAATAAGCTTTGAGAGGAAGCCCGGTAAGATCTGAAAAATTTAAAAACGAGGTAAACATATCTTAAATTTTAATAATGCCTAGATTCAATATTGTTATTCCGGTCTATATTTAAACCCCGAGCATTTTTAACACTATGATTATACCATGAAAACTTATATTTCTCAAGTTCACGTATCTCTTAACAACATTATCGACATTAGATATTTTTGTTTTAAGCGGTATTCATCCTCCTGGATAGGAAATATGAAATGATGTTTTACAAGGAATGGGTATTATGATAAAAATAAAAGACATTTTATCCCCTTTTAAAATTTGGAACGCTCAGCGTATGATTTAATAATTTGCCTTAATTAAGGAGGCCCAAATGACACTAAAATTGACGTGGTATGGACATGCATGTTTTTTAATTGAAGCAGGCAAAACAAAGCTGCTGACCGATCCCTTTATTACCGGCAATCCTTTGTCTCCAGTCCGGGCAGATGAGGTTGAGGCGGATTATATCCTTGTTTCGCACGGACACGGGGATCATTTAGGCGATACTCTGGACATTGCAACAAGAACCGGAGCCACCGTGATTTCAAACTATGAAATTCAAAANNCAGGGGAAAAAGATTTATCATGCCTGCGATACAGGCCTTTTTTACGATATGAAGCTTATCGGAGAAGAGGGAATCCATTTGGCAATTTTACCCATTGGTGATAACTTTACCATGGGACCGGATGATGCCTTGCGAGCGGTAAAACTGATAGAACCGACACATGTCATTCCTATTCACTACAACACCTTTGATGTGATCAAACAGGATCCACATGCTTGGGCCGATAAAGTGAAAGAAGAAACCTCGGCCAAGGTAACGGTTATGAAACCGGGAGACGTTCTTGAGCTTTAGCATTGATCACTTTAGAACTCGATTCAGTTTCCTTCGTTATTGTTTGTTTTCGAGAGGTTGGGGTTAACAAGAGTGTTTTTGTTCCTTGATCTGAAAGAATTTGCAAAATTATGCCGCAAAGAGATTATTATCAGATATTGGGTGTGGAAAAAGATGCCGACCCGAAAGAGATCAAAGCAGCCTACCGGCAGTTGGCCTTCAAATATCATCCAGACCGAAATAGAGAGAATCCTGAAGCTTCCGAGGAAATGAAATCTGTTAATGAAGCCTACGCTGTCCTTTCGGATACGGCGAAAAGACATGAATACGATATGTTGAGGCAGCGGTTCGGATCCTCTGCTCATCAACAGTTTAGGAACAACTACTCTGAACAAGATATTTTCAGTGGCTCAGATATAAACCATGTCTTTGAAGAGATGGCAAAGGCATTTGGATTCCGGGGGTTTGACGATATTTTCAAGGAATTTTACGGGAAGGAATATCGAACCTTTCAGTTTAAACGACCCGGCATTTTTGCAGGGGGATTTATATTTACCGGTTCCTTTAAAAGCGGCGAATACGGTCAATCCTTGTTAGCCCCGTCGGGCAAACTTGGAAAACTCTCCAGATTTTTGTTAAAACAAATCAGTGGGTTTGAAATGGCAAAAAACGGTAAAGATGTGGATGACGTCATCCGTTTGACACCTGAACAGGCACTGAAGGGCGGACCCTATGCGTATTTTTTGAGAAAAAAATCCAAGAAACTGGTGGTGAAGATCCCACCGGGAGTCCGTGAAGGGCAGCGAATACGGCTTTCGGGAATGGGGGAAGACGGGAAAGGAGGGGGAACCTCTGGAGATCTTTATCTAAAAATTCAGATCAAAAGACCTCTCATTCAGAAAATAAAAAAATCTATTAGCGATCTTCGCAAAAGGTGAATAAAGGGCGGTCTGAAATTAATGTTTTGTAACAAGTTAGCCTTTTAAACCGATTTCCTCGGCAACTTCCCGCATTCCCATAATTGTATCCGTAATCAGTTCTGTTCGTTCCATGCCCAGCATTTGGGCACCCTTATCAATGATAGACCGATCGACGCCGGCGGCAAACCGCTTNNGGGCCAGTTATTTTCCTTTAGAATCTCCTCGGTTTTGCGACAGTGTTCTTCTGGAAACTGCTCATAATCGAGGTCATGAATCAGGCCGATAATTCCCCATTTTTCTTCGTCGTCGTCTCGTTTTCGGGCAAAATAGCGCATCACACCCTCTACGGCCAGAGCGTGTTTAATAAGGTTTTCATTTTTATTGTATTTTTTTAGAAGGTTAAAGGCCTGTTCGCGGGTTGGAATATTGGTATTCATTTTTTATCTCCTCGGGTAAGGATGTCAAACTGCATTGCCAGGAACTATACCCATAAATTTGTTTTATTGTAAATACCGATATAGAAAAATCCCTTGACAGGTGCCGGCATATCCTTTAGAAAATCTGATAAGGTGCCTGTTAAAGGCTTAATAGGGAATCCCGTGAGAATCGGGAGCGGTCCCGCCGCTGTAATCCTGCCCTTTTTAATAAAGGGAACCTTTTTGGCAAATATGTGCCACTTTTCCGATAAACCGGAATGGGAAGGCCGCTAAAAAGGCGGGAGAGTCAGAAGACCTGCCTGAACCAGACAGATACACCTCCGCGGCATGACGGGGTGATGTGGCTTCAGCAAAATAGGGTCAAGTAAACTGGGTGCAGCCCTTCAATCTTTTGTTATGAGATTGAAGGGCTTTTTTTATTTGTTCGTATAGAGGCATCTTCGGCGGGGCTGAAAAAAAAATAATGAAAGGAGGTGAGGTCAATGAAAACGGGATTAATAGTGTATGTTGTTGGAACAGAGCCTGTCGACTGGGATGCAGATTCTGAATTGAGGGCCATCAAGCAAAGCTGCCGAGCAGACTTGATTGAGATCATCACCGTCAAGTCCGGTCATTTTGATGTTTTGGATGCATGGTGGTCTCTTTTGACCAGAGGCATGAAGCGAATTGTCTGTATAATTGGAGAATTTACGCCAAACGGCAATCTGACCCTTAAAGAACGTAAACTTTGTCTGTGCGGATAAGAATACAAACCTTTACACCCCCGATGGAGCTTTTTGCCCAATTGGGGGTGTAAATAGTGTCCATCCATAAATGGCCCTTTTTGCTCTTCTTGGCGTTCTCCGCGGGTTTCCGGTTGCGGNNTTCGTGGGCGGATATTAACATAGATCGTAAAGCTCAGGTCTTCTGTTGGGCAAAAAGTATCGCATCCGGTGCTCTCTAACGCTGTCAAGGTCTTTGGATTTAAGATTTACAACAATCAGACTTTCCCTATTGCTTAGATTTTTTTTAATAACCTTTCCGGATGGCCCGATGATTACGGCGATACCTGGAAAACAAAGCCCTTTTTCATTTTCCCCGGTTTGATTGCAGGCGACGACAAACAGGCCGTTATCAAACGCTCTTGCCGTGAGATGGCGCATCCATGATCGGTATTTCTCTTCGGGTGTTCCTCTTGGGGATGCATGGGGAATAAAAATCACATCAGCACCTTTTATTGCCATGTGGGTGGAAAGCTCGGGGAAATGGGCATCATAACAAAGTTGTATGCCGAACTTGACGCCCCTTGCATCAAACAAAGGAATCGTATCGCCGGGTGTGAAAATGCCTTGTTCAGGAGGGGCGATGTGTAACTTTCGATAGACACCCACAAATCCGTCAGGTTTTATGATCAAATGACTGGAAAAAATATGATCTTTTTCATCTTTTTCAACAATTCCCGCCAAAATGACAATCTTTTGGGATTTAGACAAATTTGAAAGATCTTGGGTTATAGGACCGGGAACAGGTTCTGCTGCATTCTTAATCTCTTCGAGATTACTGTAGCCCGTGATATTTAATTCAGGAAAACATATGATATGGGCACCTTCATTTTTGGATATCTTTATCCAATGGACCATGGCGTCTAGATTTCGACACACATCCCCTGCAACGGAACGAAAAATCATGGCGGCAATGCGAATGTCTTGCATAGCGAATTAATACTGTCGGTTGTTGGGTATGATACGATGAATCCGGGTTATTGATGTCCAAAATCAAAGATCAAAATGTGCTTTAATTTTATACATTTTGGTTGCTGGCAGGTTTATAATTCCCTTTACTCCCGTCTTTTGACAGATATTTTCAAGGTTATTTTTTATTTCATCCATGGATTGAGCGATAAAGGTGAACCAGATGTTATACTTATTATCCCGCCGGTAGTTATGGGTTACCCCTGGATAACGATTAACGACCCTGGCAAAACTGTCAATTCTGTCATGGGAGACCTTTGCCGCACAGAGCGTACTGACAAATCCTAATTTTTCAGGAGCAAAATTGCCGCCGATCCGGCGGATAATTCCTTTTTTTTTGAGCCGTTTGAGTCTCTTAATAACTTGATCTTCCGAAAGATGAAGATTTTGGGCAATTGAAAGATAGGGACGGGATGTGATAGGAAAGTCAGATTGAATCCGATTAAGTATCGCTCGGTCAATATCATCTATTGACAGCATGGCTTACACCTGGAATTTTTCTTTTATCAAATGCACATGAACCTTTCTGTTTCGGGGGCCGTCAAATTCACAGAAAAATATTCCCTGCCACGTACCCAGGACCAGTTGATCATTTTCTACGGCGATCAGCTCAGAAGGCCCGATAAGCGTTGATTTGATATGGGCCGACGAATTTCCTTCCAGATGACGATATCCCGCCTTCCAAGGTATGATGGTGTCGATGATCATCAAAATGTCATCTTTTACGCTCGGATCAGCACTTTCATTAATGGTTACAGCAGCAGTTGTGTGCGGGACATAAAGCATACAGAGCCCCTGGCCGATGCCTGAAGAACGGACGATATCCTGAATATTGGATGTAATATCGATCAGTTGGGTTTTATTTTTCGATTGAATTGTGCAGATCATATCATCGCTCCATTTTACAAAAAAAGCTCTGCAAAAATGCAGAGCTTTTTTTGTAAAATGGGTAAACCAATTGTCGTTTTTTAATTAGACACATCCTGTGGGCTTCGGAAGACCGGCCATCTTACATGCTCCCTTGCCGGGGCCTGAGGGGAACAGCTCATAAATATGTTTCAGCTTAAAACCAGTTACTTTTGAGAGGATCCGAACCATGGGCGCAATCCCGTTCTTTTCATAGTATTCCTGAAGAACCTTAATCACCTTCTTGTGTTCTTCATTTAATTCTTCAATTCCTTCTTGATGCTTTACCCACTGGACCCATTCTTCACACCAGTTTTCGTAGGTGTCGATAAAGCCGTCTTCATCTACGGTAAATGTCTTTCCCATATACTCAACTGTTGCCATTCAAAACCTCCTTTTTACTTTAATTATTTTTATGGCGCTCTGCCCATTCCTTTTATTAAAATGACTTAAAACAATTATATGATTGATTTGTCAATGTCAATATGAAAAATATAAATACTTTTTTTTTGATAAAGATAATGTATTTTAAATTTTTATCACCTTAAGCGCAATGCCGATTTTGTTTGAAAACAGATAAATGAATCCTGTAAATGATGTTTAGTTTGAAACAGTTGGAAGGGATAATGGATGTATTTTAAGGGTGTTAAACCAAAGGTGATTGTCATATGTGGACCAACGGCTTTGGGGAAAACATCTACGGCCATTCATCTTGCAAAACACTTCGATGGTGAGATTATCGGCGCTGATTCAATGCAAATATATAGATATATGGATATCGGAACAGCCAAGCCCACATTGGACGAGCAAGCTCGTGTCAAACACCATATGATCAATTTTATCGATCCGGATGAACATTTTGATGCCAGAATGTATGCAACCCTGTCCCGTGAAAAGGTTATGGAACTTCATGAGCAAAAGATAATATCATTTGTTGTCGGAGGGACAGGACTTTATATNNTTGGCAGCGCTTATTTATACAAAAGATTGTGTCGGCAGGATCCGGACACGGCAAAAAAGATACACCCTAACGACACATACAGGATCATGAGAGCTCTGGAAGTATACGCGTTAACCGGAAAAACACTTTCGGAACTCCACCATGCCCATGGTTTTAAAGACATTCCGTTCGTCGTTCTGAAAATCGGTCTTCATATCGATCGGGAAATACTTTATGATCGTATTAACAAAAGAGTGGAAATAATGATCAACAGTGGTTTTGTTAACGAGGTAAAGCGGCTGTTGGCAATGGGATATTCGCCGGAGTTGAAATCCATGCAGTCCATCGGTTATCGCCATATCGTCAA
>DNGT01000307.1 GCA_003486165.1 Desulfobacteraceae bacterium | reverse complement strand
CAATATGGAGCGATTGATACTCCGGGTATTAAAAAATGAAATCAGTATACCGAAAAAAATGGAAAGTCCAGCGGCAATGGTTGTGGTTTTAAAAACATGGTTACTGATTTCGCTGGAAATTTTTATCTTTTCGTCTCTATCGGATTTTGCCGACCAGATGATATATCTGAAATTGTTATTGATTTCCTCAACAATATTTTCTTTTTGACTTTGATATTCTTTATATGGGTATGCTTTTCCTTTTTTAATATTTTCGATTTCCTGAGTGAAGATGGAAAAATATTCCTTGCAAAGCTGATTGATTTCAAAAAATCTTTCTCTTTTCCCAGAACCGGCGATATGAAAAATTTTGACATTCTCTTTTCCAGGAGCAGCTATCAGCAGGCCCAGTTGCTTAATGTCTTTATCAAAGTCTTCTCTGATTTTAAGAAAACGTTGATAAAAGTCTTTGTCTTTGGAAATGAGGTATTTTTTTTCAAAGCTGACCATTGAAAACATATTGTTCGAAAGGCGTTCGGTCAGACGAACCGTCTGGCCATCGACGGATGAAGCAGCGCGTGTAAGGCGGGTTAACTGGTTGAGCTTAATGGTTACAAAGATAACCAGAAACAATACGAGCATCATTATGGCAAGATATCCGAAAGTCAGTCGTTTGAAGATCGTAAATTTCATGATGGTATAAAAATCGGCAAGCTTTCTGAAAAATAGGATAATAAAACTCAATCAGATGCGCGGCAAGCTTTTTAGATGGTATTTTGTTGTCCAGGATGGCCTGGTAACCCCGGATTAATGCTTAAAATCCCTCCTTTTTTTGAATATTTGTATATATAGAAATGCCGTTTATATGTCAAACAAAACATTGAACTGCAACAGCGAACGCATTCCCCGCAGCTTGTCGGAACGCCGCGGAAATCCCCCTTTGCGGGGTTGAAGGGAGCTTCAATTAAGATATCCTGATCGGCACGAAAAAATGCTGCACAATACCCCGCATTACGAGGTTTCGTAGTTTGACAATGTGTTGATGACTCATGTATATATGTGTCAAACTACGTTGGCTATTAATTAATCTATGGATAGGGATGTTTTTATTTGTTAAATCGCTCCATGGATAATGTTTTTTTAAAAACCGTGTAAAACTCGTGGTTAAAGGATCGTAAAGAAAGAACAGATATCAATATAAAAACTCCCCGACCTCTCAATTAATCGTAATCGAATTTGCTTAATCAGGGTTTAATTATTTCCCAATATACCATGAAACCGATTGTTGTCATAGTGGGTCGTCCCAATGTGGGTAAATCGACCTTTTTTAATCGTGTAACCGGGACAAGGAAGGCCCTTGTTGACGACTACCCCGGTGTTACAAGGGATCGACATTACAGTGATGCTGTCTGGAACGGGGTTGATTTTACACTGGTCGATACCGGCGGATTTCCGGATAATGATGAGGATGACTTTGCCCATAAGATACGTTCGCAAATCCTTCAGGCCATCGAAGATGCTGATGTTATTATTCTCTTGTTGGATGGCAAGGGTGGAATTTCTCCTTTTGACGAAGATGTTGTCAGGATCCTTCGCCCCCTATCACAACCGGTCTTTTTTGCCGTCAATAAAATCGACGGGTTCGAACAAGAGGGTAGACTTTATGATTTTTATAATCTTGGGATAGAAAAATTATATCCTATTTCTGCTGAACACCGTTATGGAGTTTCGGATTTATTAGATGATTTGGTTGAAATTCTGCCGAAAACAGTTACCGAAGAAGGTGATGTTGTTCGGTTGGCGGTGGTGGGTAAACCGAATGTTGGGAAATCATCTTTGATCAATCGAATTCTCGGACAAAAGCGCCTGCTTGTCAGTGATACACCGGGGACGACACGTGATGCTATCGATTCTGTTTGTGATGTTAAGGGAAAACCGTACCTTCTCATTGATACAGCGGGCATTCGCCGTAAGGCAAGGGTCTCAAAAAAACTTGAAAAGTTTTCCATTATCAAAGCCTTAAGAAGTCTTGATCGGTGTGATATTGCGCTTATTGTCATCGATGCCCATCAGGGGATTACGGAACAGGATATTAATATCGCCGGGTATGCTTTTGACCGTGGATGTGGTTGTATATTTTTATTAAACAAATGGGATCTTGTTGCAAAAGACAGCAACACATCGAAAAAGTACTACGATCGCTTGAGAATGGAAGCAAAATTTTTAAGCTTTGCACCGATTATGACCATTTCAGCATTAACCGGCCTGAGGGTTTTTAAGATTTTTGATCTTGTTGAAGAAGTATACAACCAATATGTATCACGCATCGGAACCGGACAGCTCAACAGTATATTCGAACAGGCGATTTCGGAAAACCAACCATCACTTCACAGAGGGAGACGCCTTAAATTTTATTATGCGACTCAAGTGTCTGTGGGTCCGCCGACATTTGTTTGTTTTGTAAACTATCCGGATGCAGTCCATTTTTCCTACAGGCGATATCTTCTGAATCAGATCCGGGACAAGGCAGGCCTTGACAAGATACCGATCCGAATCATTTTCCGCAAGCGCACCGGCAAGGAGAGAGGTGTTCGTTCTAGAAAACGAACTTAGAGCTAAATCCCCAAATGCTCAAATATTGCTCACAAAAGACTTTTTACAAGTGCATCAAACTTGATAGTATAAAAATTTGCTTTTTTCAACGGCAAAGCCGCGTTGCATAAAATCGCGAAGCGATTTTATTAAAGGATTAACAATGGATCTGTTTGAATACCACGCCCAAAAGGATGGCCATGTTTCACGACCTCTTGCGGACAGAATGCGTCCCATGAACCTGGACGAGTTCATCGGGCAAAGGCATGCGGTTGGAGAGGGCACACTGATACGGCATGCCATTTTGAAGGATCGGATCTTTTCCATGATCTTATGGGGTCCTCCGGGATGCGGAAAAACAACACTTGCCAGAATTTTTGCAAGCCAGACACAATGTCATTTTGTCCATTTTTCTGCGGTTCTTTCAGGGGTTAAAGAAATCAGATCGGTTATTGAGGATGCAAAAAACCAGCAAACACTATTTAGAAAAAAAACCGTTCTTTTTGTGGATGAGATTCACAGGTTCAACAAGGCTCAGCAGGACGCATTCCTTCACCATGTGGAGAGCGGACTCATCACTCTAATTGGTGCGACCACCGAAAATCCATCATTTGAAGTGATTCCGCCCCTCTTGTCCAGATGCCGCGTAATAACGCTCAATCCGCTTTCTGACGAAGATATTACCGCCCTTATGCGCAACGCCCTTAAAGACAGGGAGAGGGGCCTTGGGGACATGAATCTGATTATCGATGAGGATGCACTTTCTCATTTGGTCCGAATCTCAGACGGCGACGGTCGGACAGCACTCAACAACCTTGAAACAACGGCATCTCTGATCGCATCAGGCCGTGAAGATCCGTCAAGGGAAAAGCCCATAACACTAACGCTTCAAGATGTCGAACGTGCCATGGAACGAAAGGCGCTTTTGTATGATAAATCCGGTGATGAGCACTATAATCTTATCTCCGCTTTTCACAAGAGTTTAAGGGGGAGCGATCCGGATGCTGCAGCCTATTGGCTCGGTCGAATGCTGTCCGCCGGAGAAGATCCTTTTTACGTTGCACGAAGAATGGTCAGGTTTGCGTCCGAGGATATCGGGAATGCCGATCCTCGTGCCCTTGGGGTGGCATTGAGTGCCATGGAGGCCTTTCGGTTTCTCGGCCATCCGGAAGGAGAGCTGGCGCTTGTTCAGGCTGCCATCTTCCTGGCTACAGCTCCGAAGAGCAACAGCATATACACCGCTTACGGAGCGGTTAAAGCCGCTATCGATAAACATGGTGCGCTGCCGGTTCCGCTCCATATTCGAAATGCGCCGACTGCGCTGATGAGAGGGATCGGCTATGGCAAAGATTACAAATATGCCCATGATTATAAAGATGCTTACGTTCCCCAGGACTATTTGCCGGAAAAACTTGAAGGCCGGTATTTTTATAAGCCCACAGACAGAGGTTACGAAAATCGCATAAAACAGTGGTTGGAAAAGTGGCGTAGTCTGAAACAAAAGGAAAAGGACGTCAAAAGCAGTCAGAAGTAACCGGCATTCCTGTTCAATTTCATCTCTCGTTTTTATAGATGTCTCAGGCCAGAGTCCCAGACGGCTTCATCCACGGATTCCCTTTAAGCAAGTCCATACATCGGAAAATTGCTTGACACCGTTATAAAATGTAAATACAAAGCAGCGTAATTTTTGAATTGGTTATCAAATTTTAACTGAGTGTTAGCCATCGGAATTGCCGAAGTGGAAAAGATTAAAGGGATCTTCATCATTGTCGGAAACTTCGGAAGCGGGAAGACCGAAGTTTCCATAAACCTTGCCGTGAATCAAAAGCGCGCGGGTGTAGATGTAAAGATCGCAGATCTTGATCTGGTTAATCCTTACTTTAGAACTCGGGAGGCAAGGAAAGCTCTTGCTAAGCTGGGGATTGAGGTGGTTGTACCCGAGGAAAAGTACCTTCAGGCCGATTTGCCCATTTTGAGCCCGGTTATTTCAGGGTTAATCCGTCAACCGAGCGATCTGACGTTGATTGACGCCGGGGGCAATGATGTGGGAGCAACCGTCCTCGCGGCACTGGCAGATTCTTTCCGCAATAAACGTGTTCATATGCTGCAAGTGGTGAATCCCTTTCGGCCGTTCACTGATACCATTGAAAGTTGCTTGAAAATGCGTAATGAGATTGAAAGGGCTTCAAAGATGACCATCGATGGAATTATCGGTAATGCAAACCTCATCGACGAAACTTCGGTTGATGATATATACAACGGATATGATTTTGTTAAAACGCTGTCTGGCGAAACCCGGCTACCGCTCAAGTTTATTACTGCCCCGGTAGAACTGTTGCCTGATATAGATATGGGACATTTTTCCTGTCCGGTGCTTCCCATAGAAAGACAGCTTGTTCCACCATGGAAAAAAGCCGCTGATTTAAAAAGATAGTGTCGTTTTCAAGCTTATAAATAATAGAGAGGTTAGAAAAAATGCCATATAAACATACCATCGACAATAATCGATGCAAAGGATGCGGGCTGTGTGTGACCGTTTGTCCAAAGAATGTTCTGGAACTGTCCGATGAAGTGAATTCTATGGGCTATTTCCCTGTGTATCAAGCGCGCCCTGAAGACTGCATATTCTGTACGACCTGCTGTATTATGTGTCCGGATGTGGCCATAACCATCATCAAAGTCGTCGAAGAAACTCAAGCGGCGGAAGAATAGCGGGAGGAAAATATGGGTAAAATATTAATGAAAGGAAATGAGGCAATTGGTGAGGCCGCAATCCGGGCCGGGTGTCTCAATTATTTTGCTTATCCAATTACCCCTCAATCTGAAGTCGCTGAATACCTTTCTCGCCGGATGCCGGAGGTCGGGGGCGTATTTTTGCAAGGTGAAAGTGAGGTTGCCGTGGGATATATGCTTTTCGGAGCTGCCGGGTGCGGTGCCCGGGTTTTTACCACGTCATCAAGTCCGGGAATAAGCCTGATGAGCGAAGCCATCAGTTATATTTCATCTGCAGAGCTTCCGGTCGTTTTTGTCAATATTGTTCGGGGCGGACCGGGATTGGGGGGGATATTGCCGTCCCAAGCGGATTATTTTCAGGCCACAAAGGGTGGCGGACATGGTGATTACAGATTGCTTGTCATGGCGCCGGCGAGTGTTCAGGAGGCCGTTGATATGGTCATGATGGCATTTCCACTGGCGGAAAAATATCGAAACCCGGTGATGATTTTAGGAGACGGATTGATCGGTCAGATGATGGAGCCAGTTGAATTTTCGGATCACCTTAAATCCGAACCGAGCAATAAGGATCACTGGGCGACAAGTGGAATGGACACCCGTAAGAGCAAAGAACGCAATCTGGTGAAATCCCTCTTTTTAGATGCGCAGCAACTGGAGGAACATAATTTAGTCTTAAAGGCTAAATACGACCGCATGAAGCAAGAAGAGGTTCGATATGAGCCTTATAATATCG
Organism: Desulfobacteraceae bacterium; assembly: GCA_003486165.1. Classification (GTDB taxonomy): domain Bacteria; phylum Desulfobacterota; class Desulfobacteria; order Desulfobacterales; family UBA11574; genus UBA11574. Next base: position 675 of record DNGT01000307.1, on the reverse strand, counting down.
ATTCGGATTACCGGGCACTTATTGTGAGCTACGGCACCATGAGCCGGGTGTGCAAAACCGCCATTGACAATATGAAGGCCGAAGGTATTGAGGCGGCCATGATAAGACCCCAGACCCTTTTTCCATTTCCTATAAATCCGATAAGGGAAGCAGCGTCAAAAGAGGGCTGCCAGGCCGTTGTCACTTTTGAGTTAAGCATGGGGCAAATGGTTGAAGACGTCGAGCGGAGCGTTCAGGGGAAACGTCCGGTTTACTGGCATGGGAAGGCCGGCGGAGAAATACCCACACCAGAAGAAGTTATTGATGCGGTTAAGTCCTTTATTAAACCGTGATGAACTCAAAAATACAGAAATCATCACCTGTCATATAAGGAGCAGTTATAATGGCAAAAACATACGAGAAACCAGAGGCCCTTTCCGACCAGGTTACCCATTACTGCCCGGGCTGTACCCATGGTGTTATTCACCGATTGGTGGCTGAAGTTATTGACGAGTTGGGGATTCGGGGCCGAACGGTGGGCATTGCACCGGTTGGGTGCGCTGTGTTGGCCTATAATTATTTCACCTTCGACTTTCAGGAGGCGGCCCACGGTCGGGCACCGGCAATGGCTACCGGTATTAAACGGGTTCGGCCCGACCTCATTGTTTTCACCTATCAGGGGGACGGCGACCTGGC
>DNGT01000131.1 GCA_003486165.1 Desulfobacteraceae bacterium | reverse complement strand
CGGTCGAAGCTTCTTGGCCATCATCGCCTTTTTTGCCGCCACCACTGCCGTCTGGGTCGTTTATGACTATAGTCATCAATATCTGTCGCCCTACATCATTGTTGTCGGTTTACTCCTTTTTATCGGCCTGATCGGCGTTATGCTCATTTTGTTGGCAGAGGCTCACGAGTGGGCCGAGGCGTATTGGGCACTCTACCGTTCCCGCCTGCTCGTGTCGGAACAAGCAGGCCCGTCCGTGAAACCCAAGGTCTCGATTCACGTGCCGGCTTACAACGAACCGCCCGATATGATTATTGAAACCTTGAATTCGCTTGCAAAACTGGACTATCCCGACTTTGAGGTCATCGTTGTCGACAACAACACCAAAGATCCTGAAACGTGGCAACCTGTGGCGGCACGCTGCGATAAACTTGGCCCCCAATTTCGGTTTTTTCACGTCGATCCTCTGGCCGGCTTCAAGGCCGGTGCCTTGAACTATGCCCTCGCCAGAACGGCATCCGACGCCCAGATCGTTGCAGTGATCGACAGCGACTACCAGGTTCACCCGGACTGGATCAAGGACCTCGTACCCATGTTTCAAAACCCGTCCACGGCCATCGTACAGGCCCCTCAGGATTACCGAGACGGGGATATATCTGCATTCAAAGCCATGATGCACGCCGAATACCGCGGTTTTTTCTACATCGGTATGATCACGCGTAATGAGCGCAACGCCATCATCCAGCANNGGCCTGACCATGGGACAGCGTTACCATTTTATCGCCGGCTGGCTGCCGTGGTTGGCCGATGGCTTCAATCTGGCCTTTAACTTCACCGCTCTGGCCTGGTCTTTAGCCATGTTGTGGTTGCCCAAAAAAGTGGACCCACCGCTGATGGTGTTTGCGGCACTGCCCCTAACGCTGTTCTGTTTCAAGATAGTCAAAATGATTCACCTCTACACTACCCGCGTGGGGGCCAACCCCCGTCAGACCGCTGCCGCCGCCCTGGCGGGACTGGCGCTGACACACGTTATCGGTCTGGCAGTGCTCGCTGGACTTGTGCGCAAAGGCCGGGCTTTTTTCCGCACCCCAAAAATGGCCGTTGCCCAGCCCCTATCCAACGCCCTGGCCACCGTTCGGGAAGAGGGCTTGTTTATGTTGTCTCTGTGGTTGGCGGCATATGCCGTGGCTCGGTATACGCCCATGAATTCACCCGATGCTTACCTGTGGGAGATCATGCTGCTAATCCAATCGGTTCCATACACGGCATCGGTCCTGATGGCCGTAATCAGCGGGTTTCCCAAAATGTCCGCCCGGCTGGTCGGTCGAAGCGCCAGCATGGAGGAAACAGTTCTAGGGATCCTGGCGAAAACCGGTCACGCACTGGATCGGCGATAAGTATGAAAAAGTGCCCATTTTGCGCTGAAGAGATTCAAGACGACGCGATAAAGTGTAAACACTGCGGTGAATTTCTGGATGCCTCCAACAACCCACACCTTGAAGGTGAAAAGATTCAATGGTATTTCCGAAAATCCTTTATAATCATCGCCGTCTGTTTTGTGGGACCGCTGGCATTGCCCCTGATTTGGTGGCGTCCACAAACGACGCGGGCTTGGAAGATCGGACTCACAATAGGAATACTTGTTCTCAGTTGGATCTTGTTCCAAACCACTATGGAATCCATTCGTTCGCTCAAAGAGTATTACAAGCTACTTGAAGGACTGTGAAATGATCGACAGGTAGAACCGGAATAATTTCCTCCATTTCAGAAAGGCTTTTCATCTCGCGTCCCTTATACATCCAATTAATTGAGGAATGGCCATGCTTTAGTATAAAGTGAATTTTAATGACCCTCATTGGGAAGAACCACTAAGTAGATGGGAAATATTATGAAACTTAAACGATTATTGCAACTTATGACAATTTCGATATTCTTTTTAAATGTTGGTATGCTATGCACCAATGCTAAGGTCTTTGCGACAAAGATGGATGCTACCCACCATTTTCGCGGCATTACACTTCAAAATGCCGCCACTATTTTGGATGTTTCTACTATGGTTGCCATAAAGGAGGATACGGTCATTGATGTGTTAAACCCAAAAGATTTTAACCTTCAAAAACAAATCATTCGTCTGGTATTAGACAACTTTTAATTAAGACTATAGGGGAAAGGGGTAAATTATGACAGGCCGACGTACTGAAATCATTGATAACCTTGAAAATAATTTGAAAAATTCCATATTTTTTTTCAGATCGTTATCTGATGACCAACTGAGTGTTCAGATTTATACCGACGGAGCAAAATGGACGGTTAAACAAATACTGGCGCATTTTATTACCATTGAACGCTCAATGCATTGGTTGTTTAAAGATATTTTATCCGGTGGTTCGGGATCACCGGATGATTTTGATATGGATCGATTTAATCTAACCCAGCCTAAGAAATTAGACGGACTCACTGTCGAGGAACTCATTGAACAATTCAAATCAGTTCGTGAAGATACCATTGATATCGTGAGAGGGATGACAGAAGAAGATTTTAACCGCGAAGGAATGCATGCATTCCATGGTCACGGCAAACTTGAGCGGTTCATTATCTGGGCTTATGAGCATGTGCGTATTCACGAAGACGATATCCGAAAGGTATTGCGAATCAAATAGTCTGATTTAATGATGAGTACCAAGGTGTATAACATGTCGAACATTTTAGGAATCGATCTGGGCGGTACCTTACTTAAATATCTATTGGCAAACGAAATGGGAGAGTTCTTATATGATAAATCATAT
>DNGT01000047.1 GCA_003486165.1 Desulfobacteraceae bacterium | reverse complement strand
GTCTTTTAAAAAAAGGCGGTGATATTCTGGGTCCTTTAGATGTTTCTTAAGGATCCGTGTCAGCAGAGAAAAAATTTCTTCCAGCTCTTCATGGGATAGTCTCGTGATCAACTCTTTCATGAGCGTGTCATCGGAGAATTTCTGAAGATAATAGATAATCGTATCTTCATCAGTTTTTCGGTCGAAACCAAGCCCCACGAGACCTTTATATGTTTCAACATGATGGTGTGTGTGAGTTGTCATTTTTTCTCCCCAAAAATATTTAGCAACACTTTAGCCTTTTGAAAACATTTCCGCTTCAGATATGATTAAATTTTTGCTGAAAGAACTNNCTATTATAATATTTAGTAGTTTCTAAGAGTTTTCACCCAAATATGGCTCAAAAGCTTTTGAAGCAGCAGGCCGAAGAAAATTTAAGTCTTATGATAATATTTCTGAATTTCCTCACACAGTTCCGGTATGGTGTAAGATTCGGCAACGATATGAACATCAAATCCAAGGTTGCGGGCGGTATCGGCAGTTATGGGACCAATGCAGGCAATGGTGACACCTTGAATCAGGTTGTTCAAACCCTCAGATGGAAGAAGGGCGCGAAAGTTTTTTACGGTGGACGAGCTGGTAAATGTGATCATATCTATGGTGTGGTTTTCAAGTCGTTTTAAAACAATATCAGCGTCGTCTTTTACCGCATGGTTACAGTATGCTGCAACATCATCAACAACAGCTCCCATTTTTGTCAGCTCTAAAGGCAATATCTGCCTTGCTTCTTTTGCACGTGGCAGCAATATCTTTTTCCCGATGATATCTTCTTTGGCAAATGCCTCAACAACGGATTCGGCCTTATAGTTTTCGGGAACAATATCGCTTTGGAATCCAAAATCGAAAAGTCTTTTGGCCGTAGCCGGTCCGATAACCGCTGTTCGGACATGATTCAGAGCTCGAACATCTTTGTTTTTTTCAAAAAGGCGATTAAAAAAGAAATTAACGCCGTTGACGCTGGTAAACATCAGCCAGTCATAAGAAGAAAGATTTTCAATGGCCATGTCCAGAGGCTTTAAATCATCCGGCGGGACGACCGTTATGGTCGGGCATTCCAGACATTCCGCACCCAGATCGGAAAGGCGATTCACCAGTTCACTGGCCTGTTCTCTGGATCGGGTTACCACGATGCTTCTTCCCATCAGAGGCCTGGTTTCAAACCATTTCATTTTTTCTCTTAACCCTACGACGTGACCGACAACAAGAATAGCAGGGGGCTTGATATCGTTGGCATTTTTGAGTTCAACAATCGTGTCGATGGTTCCTGTAACAGTGACTTGTTTGGCGGTGGTTCCCCAGCGAATGAGGGCTGCAGGCGTATCGGGGTGCATGCCGTGACTGATAAGACCTTCTCTGATATGATGCAGGTTTTTGACCCCCATCAGAAAAACAAGGGTTCCGATTCCTTTGGCAAGTGCGTTCCAATCGATACTCGATTCTTTTTTTGTTGGATCTTCATGGCCGGTTATAAAAGCAAGTGTGGAGGTGAATTTTCTGTGAGTCAGTGGAATCCCGGCATAGGCCGGTACCGCAATAGCTGAAGTGACTCCAGGTACAATTTCAAATGGGATGTTTGCATCAATCAAAACCTCAGCTTCTTCGCCGCCCCGGCCGAATATAAAAGGATCCCCCCCTTTAAGTCGAGTAACAGTTAAACCGATTTTAGCTTTTTCAACGATAAGGGCATTAATACTTTCCTGAGAAAAAGTATGATCACTTCCTTTTTTCCCTACATAGATGATCTCTGCATTTTTCGAAGCATGTTTTAATAAAACTGAGGATGCAAGAAAATCGTAGATTAGAACGTCCGATCGTTTGATACATTCCAAGCCTTTTACAGTAATCAGCCCCGGATCGCCGGGCCCGGCGCCAACAAGATAGACTTTACCTTTCATGGTTTAGATTTAGATCCGCTTTTAGGTTTTCCATTATTGTTTCTGCCCCCATTGAAACGAGACGCTCGGCAAGTTTTACACCAATGATTTCTGGTGAATCTATAGGACCTGAGAGCGTTTCTTTGATGAGGGTTCTTCCGTCAATTGTTGCAACAAGACCGCAAATCGTAAATATGTTATTTTCGATTTTTCCATGAGCTGCAATGGGAACCTGACAACCGCCTTCAAGACGGTTTAAAAAGGCACGTTCTCCCATAATTATCGTTCTTGTTTGATGATGCTCTAATGTTTTTACAATCGATTCTACTTCAGGATCATGTTGCCTGATTTCAATACAGAGCGCTCCCTGGCCGACTGCCGGGAGCATGATGTTTTCATCCAGGTATTCGGTGATTCTGTTTTCAAGTCCCAGGCGCTTGACACCCGCCGCCGCCAGGACAATGGCATCTAAATTTTCAGTTTCGAGCTTTTTAAGACGCGTATCAAGATTCCCTCTTAGCGGCAATACGACCAGATCCGTTCTGGCATGGAGAAGCTGTGCCATGCGCCGAAGGCTGCTGGTGCCGATCCTGGCACCATGACCCAGTTCTGAAAGGCGCCTTTGGTTTCTGGAAATCAGGACGTCTTGAGGAATTTCTCGCTGGGGGATTGCGCCGATACATAACCCTTCCGGTATATCACCCGGCATATCCTTCATGCTGTGCACGGCAAGGTCTATTCTACCGTCTAGAAGTGCTTCTTCGATTTCTTTGACAAAAAGGCCTTTGCCGCCAACTTTGGCAAGAGGCACATCGAGGATTTTATCTCCTTTTGTCGTTATCGTTTCAAGTTCAATGGAAAGGGAGGGGTGTTTAACTTCAAGGGAGGATTTGACCCAGTTAGCCTGCCAGAGGGCGAGTTTGCTTCCTCGGGTTCCTATTTTGAGTGTTTTGTCCATCAGTGATCACAACTCGTGCAACTGGTTGCCGCACATCCGGTACATGATGATGCTCCGGCAGCCGCTTTGACGGTTTGTCCATGTCCTCCCTTGCTGAAAAAAGTAGATGCTGACATCAGTTTTTTCACTTTTTTGCCGTTGCATGAAGGGCAATTGGGTTGTTCGTTCCCGAAAACCAGGCACTCAAAATCTTTATTGCATTTTTCGCAATGGTATTCATAAATCGGCATTAGTATTTGCTCCTTAATTTATTTAATCAAGTTTGAACGGTAACATAATCATTAACAGGGCTAAAGCAACCTTTTGTTGTTCCTGATGGTGAATATAACCTATCCGATTTCTTCGATTATCCCGGCGGCAATTATCGGCAGCATAATTTCATGATGGCCGGTCAAGTGAAATCCCTGACCACCGTCGGCGGTGGGCCGATTCACCACATTGGTCATCGGTCGGTATTGACGGATGAAATCCATGTTCACTGTGGTGAAATCATTTAACTGATGTCCTAAATTCCGTACCAATGTTACTGCTTTTAGAAAAACCTCCGGCAGTATGACTGCAGATCCAACATTGAAATAAACGCCCTTTTCAAGTGTACTCACTACGGATGCGAAGGTTCGAAAATCTCTATGGGTGGCTTCACCGGTTGCTTTTGCATCAAACCCGGGATGCATATGAATAATGTCGGTTCCAAATGCCACATGCACCGTTACGGGTATACCGAGCCGGTGGCCTGCAGCAAGGATGCTATGTTCTAAGTAAGGAAGTTTTTTTTCGATCATTGCGGCCCCGATGGATTCCCCGAGTCCGCTGGATGTTTTCCCGGCGTGACAGATGGCGTCACATAAAAAAGCACCTGTTTCATGGGCCATACCAAAGGTGCCGTTTCCGATGGATGCAGATACATCCTCTGATGTTTGTCCTGCCATGGCCAGTTCAAGATCATGAATAATACCGGCACCATTCATGGCAACAGCCGTGATAATTCCGCGCTCCATGAGATCGATAACAATGGGATTCAGGCCCACTTTAATGACATGTGCTCCCATGGCAAAAACGATGGTTTTATTCTCTCGAAACGCCTTTGCAGCGGATGAGATGACAGCTTTAAGCTCATTCCCGGCAAGTATGTCCGGAAGCCGGTCAAGAAAATCCTTAAAATCAGCTCCTTTTTGCCATGTTTTTGCAAATTCGGCTGTGGACACTTTGCTTTTTCGTTGAGAAAGCGGGTATGTTTTTACCCCGCTCAAATCTATGGGTTCAAATTTATGTGCCATAATGTTTCTTATCTTGGTAATAGTTTGGTCTTTTGAAACAAACCGATTTCAAAAGAGCTTTAGGTGTCATTAAATTTATGGCTGGAAGCTGTCTGAGTGAATTAGGGATCGTTTTGAAAGAACCATAAGCAATTTGGCTGTATAGATGAAACTCCCTGTTAAAACAGAGGCATTTATTAATAGCCCGGACAGGTTCTTTCATTACGAGCCCTTATTCACGAGTTCTTTCAGCCATAAATTTAATGACACCTAAAGCGATAATGTTTTTAAAAGGTTAACGTGTTACTATTTGTGAAATTTTTCCGGAAACAAAATCCGGTCCACAAGGTCGCACAGGATATGACCCAATAGGGAATGAGCTTCCTGGATCCTTGCAGTTACATTTGATTTTACAGAAAAAACATGATTTGCGCACTCGGCCAGTTCACCGCCACGACCGGTGAATCCAATGGTTAGGATCCCGATATCTTTTGCTGCATGAACGGCTTTGATCACATTTTTGGAGTTTCCGCTGGTGCTGATCCCAATGGCGATGTCATCCTTTCTTCCCAGAGCTAAAATTTGTTTATAGAATATGTCATCAAAACGGTAGTCGTTTCCGATGCTGGTGATGATGGATGTGTCGGTGGTCAATGCCAGGGCTGCAAGGGGCGGCCGTTCGATCTGGAAACGGTTGACGAATTCAGC
>DNGT01000406.1 GCA_003486165.1 Desulfobacteraceae bacterium | reverse complement strand
CACGTAGTATGTGAGCATTTTGAAACGTTTCGCAACACTGCCATGGGCACTTAGATTGTTTTTGAGATAGGTTCTAGTTTGTTACTTTGATGGGGCATGAATGTTCTGAAGAATGTCATACCTCAATTGAGGTTGCAGAATCTCCGAGACATTAAATTATGATCTCAAATAAAAGGATATATCACTTTCAAACGATTTTGGTTCGATGTACTGAGCGCCGACATCGCGATCCCTGACCCACATAACCTTTGCAGATCTTCGGATTTCCGTTCGCGCTGGGTTGTCCAGGTTAAATTTCAGTTCCAACGTATCACCCCTGAGAATTCGATGCGGTCTAAAACACGTAAAATGAATACCACCCAGTGATAGGTTTTGAACCATGATCTCTCCTTTCTCTACACGTTGCTTGATCGCGTATTCACCGGGTAATCTAACGTCTTTTCTGTAATATTTTCGAAATTCGAGCGTGAACTTAAAGACTTCTCCGCACTTGCAATTGGCCTTCAACCGTTTTTGAGTTTTCTTATAATTTGTTGTGTCTATTTCTTTTGCAAAACCGCATTTGGGACAAACGATCGTTGTTTGATTGGTATCGTTTACATAGAATTTAGTCATACAATTATCCCCTTTTTTCATTAACAACCAAAACAGGCAACGCCGAATCGAAATTTGCCTCAATTCGGGTTGAGTTGATTTTGGCCCGGCAATGTGTATCATTACCTCATAATGCCACAATGTATCAAGCTTTTATTGGTTCGGACAAGCGGAAAAATGGGCATTTAATATCCACTTTAATCAAAAAAAATACGATCGAGCTGGATATTTAATACCCACTGTTTAATTTTGGTTGTATTAAAAAACCGTATTTATGATGTCACAAAAAAATCTTTTTGTCAATTATCAAAACATATACAGTATGTTATATCCATTATATTTTTGAGTCGTTATTGTGGCATACGATTTGCTTTTATAGAATATCAAAGCAGTGCGAACACAACAATAAATAGAGGAGGTATAAAAAATGAAACGTATTGCAAAAAAAATACTCGCTGTTATGACGGTATTTACCGTTATAGGATTTGGTGTATATGCATTTGCCGATGGAGGAATGGGGTACGGCCGACATCACGCTGGCTGGGATCATCATGGATCTGAATGGCAGGACGGAGGTTATGGATGCCCCGGCTATGGATACATGATGGGCAATCTGAGTGATGAAGAGGCCCAAAAAATGGATGATCAGCGCGAGGCATTCTTTAAATCCACCGAAGATCTGAGACAAAATATTTATCAAAAAAGACTTGCCCTTGAAAGTGAATTTGCTAAAAAGAATCCTGATGCCAAAAACGCCGCAAATCTCCAGAAAGAAATATCTGATCTTAGCGCACAAGTCGATCAAAAACGGGTTGCACACATGATTGAAATGAAAAAATTAAATCCCCGCTTAGGTTCGGGATATATGGAACCCGGCATGATGGGTCATGGACACGGCAGAGGGTATAAAGGAAACGGACCTATGGGCTACGGTCCTTCATCCGGGCATCCCTGCCGACAATAAATCTGTATCAATATCAGACGATTCTGATAAATCCGCTAAAGNNGATTTTATTAAGAGTAAATCCTTAATGCGAATCATCACACGTCTCATCACTGTATTCGTCATTGTCCTTCCATCGTCATTATATGGCCAAACCATTTTTGATGTCAGTAGATTTTCGGCGGCCCAAATCGGTAAACAGTTATTGTCAGATTGGCATCCGTCGCTGTTAGATCGAAATCTGCATCAATTTTAACTACGATCCTAAACGGATAGGGCTCTTCGAAAGGATCAAGTATGGTTAAATTTTTTCCAAAAAAGAATGCCCATTTTCCAAAAACAATCATCTTTAAATGGATCCGTCACTTCTGGGAAACAATATCAGGACTTACAACGGACAACTCACAAGATCAGGAAGATACCATTTTGCCGGTTACCCGACAAATCGATTCCTGGGAAAAGGCCAATGAAAAGATGGCATGGGGTATCCGGGAANNTATCATACGGGTTTGGGGATGACGGCCAAGGCAATGCCGATTCGATTCTCTCAGGCAAAATGGCTTGGGAATATGCCTGTAAACTTAGAAGGGGCAAGACATGGCAGTGTGAGTACATTCACTTTGACAGGCCCGATCATATTCGGTTGCGTCCTAATGCACCTCCCAGACCTAAAGGCTTTTATTTTTCAAAGATTCAGACCGGTGAAAGATACCAAAATTTAAAAGTGTCTCAACTATTAATGAGACTTGATAAAGACACCTGCTTTGGGTCGGAGGGGATTCAGTTTCTGTGCATCACCCACCCCCATTTCCAGAATATGATGAATGAAAAAAAAATTCCTTTCATGGCATTTGGTGATTATGATGTAGCACCCCATGGATTCAGTGATTTCTATGATTCATTGCAAATGTTCTGCAGCCAGGGTATCTTAGGGCTCGGTATCGGCAACGTCGATTATAATTACCCTCTTTTTGGAATCCCAACGCTTCGGTTTTAACTTAATTACCCAAGTTTCGCGCTCGAATATGGTTAAAAAGCCTTTAATTTCGGAGCTGCGAAGCGATGGCGTGTTTCTCTTGAAAACCGAATGACTGTTTGAAGGGCTTAAGCACTAGTTTCATGCGGTTGAAAAGAGAGACACACCGTCGTGGAGCATTATCCTCGTATTGGGATTTAAATGCGTTTATCCTCCGGTGCCGGTTGACATAGGTTGTTTTATATCTATTTTTAAGTTAATATTTTTAATGGTATCGTAAATAAGCCAACATTCAAAAAAGGAGGCGGGAGTATGGACAAGCAACTTTCAGAAATCATTGATTTGGCGATCCAAAGAGAAGAGGAGGCCTACGACTTTTACATGAATATCTTCAACAAGCTTGAAGATCAGAGCATTAAAGATACGGTGGAATTCATCGCCAAAGAAGAAAAGAAACACAAAGCCTTTCTTGTGAATTATCGTAAAGGGGATTACGGCCCGGATGCCTTGAGAATGACCGATGTAGTGGAATACAAGATCGCTGAATATCTTGAGGAACCCGAAATCACAAAAGAGACAAAAAGAGAAGATGTCTATCTGATTGCCTCTCACAGGGAATCAAGATCGCACCAATTTTATACGAAACTGGCCAACATGCATGACCAAGGCGATCTTAAAGACATGCTGCTGAAAATGGCCAATGAAGAGTTGAAACATAAGGAAAAAATGGAGTATCTTTATGCCAATACGGCCTTTCCGCAGACGGCAGGGGGATGATACTTCTTATAAGTGAACTCCTTCTCCCAAGTCTGGTGAAAAGCGTTTTAAAGGAGGTCCAAAATGAAAGAAAAACGAAACTTGCATCTCAAGGTTCAGGAGATGTGTGACTGTTATGCCACCGGCGATCCGCTTAAAGAGATGTCCATCATTAAAAACGATGAAGATAAAGCAGAAGCCGCACTAAAATGGCTGGCCCTTGCAGCCCTGCACGGCGTCAACAACAATGCCGAAGAAATTACCATTACCCGTTCTTCGGAAGGAACTGTGCGCGTCGTCGCCGAGTACCGTGAATCCGAACTGCCCTCTCCGGGATCGGAAGTGGGGAGAAAGATTGCGGATGCGCTTAGAGAAATTACCCATATCGAAGAAGACAAAGGGAAAACACCCCTTTCCTTGGGCATTCGAAACGACAGTGTAAACCTTCAAATAAAGTTCAAAGCGAAAAAGGGCGAAGAAAAGATTACCATAAAATTCCCGGAATAATCCCATTGTTTTCATTTTCCCTTTATCATCGGAAAAACCAAGGGGGCCGTTGATATTACGGTCCCCTTACATTGATGCGTTCAAGAAAAAAACATCTCGTTTACCGAATGAATACAACTGAAATGACAAAATACGAAGCCACCAGAGTGAAGCGTTGAGCACACCCCCGTGAACACATACTGTTATTTAATTTCACATGANNGGATCCGGTTTAATAAGATGCGCTGTCAGAGCGGTTTCCGTAGTGCTCATGGCCCAGATATGCATATCATGAACACCGGTAATACCTGGAAGGCTCGAAAGATAGGCCTTTACGACTTCAGCATCGATATCTCTCGGAACGGCATCCATGGCCATATTAAAAGCGTCACGAAACAGTCTCCAGGTCCCGAACAAAATGATAACACTGATAACAAGGCTGATCGTAGGATCGATCCAGAGTATGCCGGTAAAAAAAATCGCAACACCGGCGATGACAACACCTGCTGACACCCCGGCATCGGCAATCATATGCAGAAAAGCACCTCGAATATTTAAGTCGGTTTTTCGGCCGGATAAAAATAGAAGGGCTGTTACCGTATTGATAACAACGCCGACCAAGGCGACAAAGATGATGGTCTTGCCGGCCACCGGAACAGGAGCGCTGAAACGCTTGATCGCTTCCCAGGCAATGCCGCCAAGCGCAACCAAAAGAATGACGGCGTTTATCAGCGCCGCCAGAATCGTTGATTTTCGCCATCCATAAGTGCGGCGTTCCGTGGGCTTGCGCCGTACCAGATAATTGGCGCCCCACGCCAGCAGCAATCCCAGAACATCGCTCAGGTTGTGGCCGGCATCGGCTAAAAGTGCCAGCGATCCGCCCATGATGCCATAAGCAGCTTCAACAATGACAAACCCTACATTGAAAGCCACACTAATAGCAAAAGCACGACTGTAATCCGTAGCACCATGGTCATGATAATGTGCCATAGAGGTTTTCCTGCTTGGAAGGATAAGAACAGGGTTCGTTCATATCGTTCGTTGTACCCAGGACTATCCTAATAGATCTTTTCTCTTACTGTCAAACGCATCTTTATCAATCTCACCGTGAGCATAACGCTCCTTGAGAATATCAATTGCACGGCTTTAGCCCTTTCCAATCTCAAAGTATAATTTGAAGTCATTGACAGACTGCTTCTGAATAACAATATTAAGCAGAATATGCATTTACAAATCACTTTTGTATTTTATACAATACCAATATATTATGAGAACTTATGCGAAATCATCTGAAATCTAAAGATGCATCCAAATATTTTTTTGCCCTGATCGTATCTTTTTCCGGCTGCACATCACCGGCGGTGCTTTATTCGTTAGGGTTTTTGCCGTCAACGATGTTTTTATGCTGATAGAGATGTGTGGTGATCCTGACAAAAATAGATAACAGATTGAAAAAAACAGACGTGTACGCTTTAACGCGGATGGCGTAAAATTTCGGTTCAGTCTTGTAAAATGGGTAGTTTTTATCCACCTGAAATGCCATTCGAGACTAAGTCGGATAATTTTTACCCATCTTTTCACTCTCTTTTAAANNTTTATCGATCCGGTCTGCTTGATGAAAGTGGCTTCAGGAAAGAAAGATTTTACGAATACTTATCAGATGCGTACCTACTATTTCTGTTCCGAATCCTGTCTCAAATCTTTCGAAGCAAACCCTGAGAAATATCTGGAATCAATGTCTATCAAGCGCAAAGGATGGTGGAGTCGTTATTTGGATCGGTTGAACAAAGTCACTGGAGGCAAGTCGCCGAAGTGTCACTAATAAGTATGTAACTACCGGAGGGGTCGGGGAGTTTTTCTCCTAAATCATTGAATATAGCGGAATGGATGATCTTTTCCTGAATCGGATGCTGTTTGAGTGGCCTAGGTATCGTTAGGAAGAACAGGCGTATGCCGAAATAGTATCTGTAAAAAAATTTTAAAATAATG
>DNGT01000250.1 GCA_003486165.1 Desulfobacteraceae bacterium | reverse complement strand
GCTCCCTCACCTACGGCACTTGCCACCTGTTTGGTACTTTTGTCTCTCACGTCGCCTGCTGCAAATATACCCGGCACACTTGTCTCCAAAATGTGAGGGTCGCGATCCGGATAATCTTTTGGGCGTTTCCCCCTATGCAACAGATTGTGACCGGTAACAACAAAACCCCATGGATCCAACACAATACCGCTTCCTTCAAGGAAGCCCGTATTCGGTGTCAGGCCAATAAAAATAAAGGCACCATCCACCGGCAATGTCTCCTCTGTACGGGTCTTATTGTTTAAAATTCGAATGCCTGTAAGTTTGGAGTGCTCTCCAATGAATGCTTTCACTTCAGTGTTCCACCGAATATCGATTTTAGGATTGCTTAAGACACTCTCCTGAATAATCTTGGTAGCCTTGAATCGAGAGTTTCGCACCAGTATGGTGACTTGGTCTGCAAACTTTGTAAGTAGCAAGCTTTCTTCGGTGGCGCTGTTCCCGCCGCCGATTACGGCAACCCGCTTTTTCACATAAAAAGGTCCATCGCAGGTGGCACAAAAATGCACTCCAGCGCCAAGATACTCGTTTTCACCAGAAACATTCAAGCGTTTATAGCGGCTTCCGGTGGCAATAAGCAGCGCCCGAGCGCTGTACATCTGTCCGTCTCCGGTTTTCACACGGTGATAATTGTGATGGCGCCGGACTTCTACGATTTCCTGAGCCTGCAATAACTCAACCCCATATTTTTCAGCCTGAAAACGCAACCGTCTGGAAAACTCGATGCCCGTCACACCATCGGGAAACCCGGGAAAGTTTTCCAGCTTTTCGGTCCCGGCAGCCTGTCCACCGAAAGCAGCACGCTCAATGACCAGGGTGTCGATATATTCGCGAGCCGCGTAAAGAGCTGCGGTAAGCCCTGCCGGACCGCCTCCCAGAATCAATAAAGCATAATGACTGCGACTGGCAGAAGTCTTCAATTCGAGTTTGGCTGCCAGTTCAGCATTACTCGGCTCCACCAGAAAAGANNTTTGTCTGTTTCGATATCCACCCAGTTATAGGGAATCTGGTGCTCCCCCAAAAACTGTTTGCTCTGTCGACAATCAGGACACCAATGGGCGCCATATAGCGTAATTTCGGGTTTTTCCATAACTGACCTCAGGTATGGGTTTACGCCTAACTCTATTGCAACCTTGAATGTTCGGTTCCAGGTCCAGGGTTTAGGTTATATTATGAGTCCAGAAGGCCGGAAGATAAGAAGTTTACATGCCTTTGCCAACGCCGGTCCGAAGGATTCCGGGAACTTACGGAGAGGCGACCAAGGATCAGAAGTTTAGAGATGACGGGAACTGCCGATCTTCTTACTTCTAACCTTCTTAATTTCTTATAAAATAGAAAGCTTCAAGATGTAAGCGCGAACCGTTCAACCTTTTGTTTCGACATCTATACACTCGATGTAATAGAGTGTGGCTCCAACCGGCGCAAAGGATAAAAAAAGGATGTTTAGAACCGGAATCAGAAACCAAAGCCCGAAACCAAGGTGAAAACCAAGATTCTTAACCAGAAATTTAAACCGGCCCCCGAAGGGTTCGAATCTTCTGGCCGGAATCAGATCCGTGTTGTCCCATGCCAGAAAAATCCCGGCTGCGAGAGCTGAAATAATCGTAGTTACAGGAGACAACGGCGTGAACCACCCCAAAACCATGAGTATCAGGGTAATCATTACCGGAAGAACAGCCCTGGGAACTTCCTGTCTGAGCAGATAGAAAAAATACTTAAACCAGGACATGTGTTTGGCTTCTTTTTCCCGTCCGGCCACCCGCTGTTCAGTAATCCTGGACATGGTATCCATGATCATGACGCTGAATAAAATCTGGGCAACGAGAAATGAAATCACTGCCGAAANNAAGGCTTGCCGACACAACCGTGAATATTACAATAACGAGAAATCGGACAAGACCCCAAAATAGGAGCACCGGCGTCTTCAATCCCAGTTTCAGTCCTTTATAATTGTATGCGATGCCACTGATCAAGTTCATAAAATTTAATATATTTCGGCTTTAAACAGATGTCTATGGTTTTTTTAATTTGAATTCCTTGCATTCATTTCACATAGCGATGGAGATTTGTCTGAAACGCATTATAGTCACTGGTGGCTTCCTTTTGAGCTGAACTGCGAATGTCATTCATCTTGGCATAATGTTTAAAAACTAAATCGACCAGATTATTATCCAATTCACCGGCATTCACCATCAACTGCAACGCTGCTTTGGTATTTTTAGAATCCATTCCTTTCCGGTAGGGTCTATCTTCCGTCAACGCCGTAAAAACGTCGGCTACCGCCATAATTCTTGCGCCTAAAGGCAAGTCATCAGATGTCAACCCAAAAGGATATCCCTTACCATTAAGCCGTTCTTGATGTAATGCCCCCCAGGAACTTGCGACACTGAGCATTTCAAAAGGTTCAAGAACCCGATACGTATGATAAACATGAGAGCGCATAATAAACCGTTCGTTATCGGTAAGTTTATCCTGTTTATTAAGAATTTCAGAAGGGATGGCAAGTTTGCCGAGGTCGTGCAAATAGGCGGCAATTTCAATAAGCCGTCGTTCATGTTTTGAAAAACCCGATAATCTTGACAGTTCAATGGCCACCGCAGCTACTCCGCTGGAATGTGTGGCCGTAAATTTGCTTTTGAAATCAATCAGCCGGCAGATCAAGCGAGAAAAATCAACCATTTCTTCGATTGTAAGTTCCTTTGTACGATACAAAACCGTCCGCTTTAAAATCGCTTCCATGGATTCTGACATTATATCCAACCAGATATGCTCTCTATTTGCCATGTTTATCAAGGCGTCAACATACTTGGGGACGAAAACATCACCTTTATGCTTTGAAATTGAACGGCAAATATCTCGCACTTGACTTAGAACCGGCATCTTCCTGGACATTTTGACCGCCACTCGATCCGCCAGGTGGATAATATGACTTCCGTTGGGAACGGATTCACCATTTTGAAAGGCCCCTTCTCCATTTTTCCAGTGAACATGGTGAAACTTTATCATTCTGGCTATACTCGAAAATGGTGTGAATGTTTCAAGAATGAGACTGCCGGCCACGGAATGCTCACCTGGTTTAGTATCCTCAAATTCAAGTAGGTCCAGCCGATCCTGCAGGGAGAATGCGCCGATATCATGCAATGCACCGGCGATAAAAAGATCAAATTTTTTGTCGTCCGGCAGTTGGAGTTCTTCACCCAATCGATAGGTTAAATAGGCAACCTGCATATGATGATTCCCGACAACCGGACTCATCATATCGATGACTCTGGCTATAGAAGCCACCATGTCGAAAATATTGACCCGAAGTTTATCAGCAGCCATGGCTGTTTTATCCTTTTACATTTTTTTTTCGTTTTTGACTCGAATGTTTCACCTTTAATTTCGCATTGATGAGTTGGTTGTGGGAAACACGAAGCAAGTTCTTAAGCTTGTTCATCAGATAATGTTCGTATTGGTCCATTTTTCCGTCGACGTAAACGATCCGCCACAGGGTTTCAATGATTTCCATTTTTTCTTCATTGGAGTAATTTTCGTTNNGATAGGCCGTATTTTTCTTTTAGAATCGAAATAACCGTCTCCATCTCCTCCAGGGTGAATGTTCCATCAATACGCGCAATTTCAACAAGCAGGGCGCAGGTCGCCACGTACATATCATGACCTGTTTCCTGACCAATGGCATCGGGGTCTGCCCCTTTTTCTTTACTAAAAAAACGCTTCACGATATTAAGCATTTCAAGTTCTCCTTACACGGTTTTAAACACATCCTCAACAGTTATGGGTCCCGAATCAATGCTTGCCCTTATGCTGCCGCTGTTGAGCAGGGCAATCTGGGCACTGGAAGATTCGCGCATGATGTCTGTTACACGGTCGCGGTACTGGGCTACTATTTTATCCACAACAGGGTCCTCATTAATGTCAGCAGTTATCTGAATATAGGCGTTGGATGCAACAAGGACGACCCTTTTAGATATAGGATCGATTTCCAAATCCATGAGTCCCGGGTAACGACCTTTTTCAAATGCTTGAAATATGTCAACGCTGCCAATCCGCCGGTATGGCGAAAGCAGGATCTGATCATGACCTCCGATGATGGCCTGAATCCCTGGAACGGATCCAGCAATATCCCGGTCGGTTTGATACCGGCTGTGAGACAAAATGATAAC
>DNGT01000201.1 GCA_003486165.1 Desulfobacteraceae bacterium | reverse complement strand
TTTGAATCGAGAAAAAAGGGACATCCCGGTCATAATAATTACTGGCCAAGGAGATGAGAACATTGCGATTCAGGCCATGAAATTGGGAGCATGGGATTATTTGGTAAAGTCTGGAGATTTCT
This sequence comes from Desulfobacteraceae bacterium, assembly GCA_003486165.1. Taxonomy (GTDB): domain Bacteria; phylum Desulfobacterota; class Desulfobacteria; order Desulfobacterales; family UBA11574; genus UBA11574. The sequence goes on along the minus strand of DNGT01000201.1, from coordinate 2,900 downwards.
TCACCCTAATACCGAGTGTAATCCGCAAGGTGGCTCGTGAATGGAAACTTAAAGAGTCGCTGCAAGGCTCACAGAGAAGATTCAGAGAGATTTTTTCACAATCTCCCATCGGCATTGCGGTTTACGATCAAAATGGCCTGTTGGTTGAGGCCAATAAATCTTGCATGGATATCTTTGGAGTTTCCGACCCTGTTCATATGGAAGGTTTCAAACTGATTGATGCGCCAAATGCGCCTCCTGAATTGAAGTCAAGACTTCTTAAAGGAGAAACAGTGAGGTATGAAACTCCCTTTGACTTTGATAANNTTCAAGATATCACTCGACGCAAGCTGGCGGAAGAAGAGAAAAAGGAACTTCAAGTCCAAAGGATGGAAAGCATTTTTACCTTGGCCGGCGGGATTGCGCATGATTTCAACAACGCGTTGTCAGGTATTACCGGAAACATAGAACTTCTTAAGATGGATCTGCCCAACATGGCAGGAATAGATCGGTATGTCGAAGCCATGAACAACGCCGCCCAACGGATGGTCCACCTGACAGATCAGTTGTTGGCATATGCACGTGGGGGAAAGTACTGGCCGAAAAAAATATCTTTAAGTGAATTTGTGGAAGAGACGCTGCCCATGATTCAGCACAAAATTCCTTCCGCTATATGTGTTAAGACAAAGCTTGAAAGCGATATTTTGAGCGTAGAGGCGGACTTAACCCAGATGCATATGGCGTTTTCGGCGGTAGTGATCAATGCAGCAGAGGCTATAGAAGGCCAAGGTCAAATCATCATAAGGACCAGCAATAAAGAAATCGACGAGGGGATTGCAAAATACAATCCTGGCCTTAAGCCGGGGCGTTACAGCTGTCTCACGGTTCAGGATGATGGAAAAGGCATGGACGCAGAGACGAAGCGTAAGATATTCGAGCCCTTTTTCACCAGAAAATTTCAAGGTCGTGGGCTTGGCATGGCAGCCGTGTATGGCATTGTCAAAAACCATGGGGGCTGGATTTCCGTTGAATCACAATTGGGCAAAGGGACCGTGGTTCGTATCTATTTGCCTACCGTTGAGGAGAAGCCAAAAGAAATAAAAAAGCCAGAAACCGAGCTTGCCAGGGGAACAGGTACTATTTTAATTGTCGAGGATGAAGAACAGGTGATGGATGTAACCCGGACGATATTAAAAAGGCTCGGTTATCGCGTTCTAACAGCCAGGACAGGGATGGAGGGCGTCAATATTGGCAGGTCTTATGATGGAGATATCGACCTCGCCATCATCGATATTTATTTGCCCGATATGCGCGGCGATGTGATATATAAACTTCTCAAAAAAGTCCGCAGGAAACTCAAGGTGATCATATGTAGCGGCTATGCCTTTGACGGACCTGCTCAAGAAATCCTGAATGCGGGTGCTCAAGCCTTTATACTAAAACCATTTAGGCTTGCAGCGTTGTCAGAAAAGGTGAAGAACGTTTTGGAGGGCGAATAAATCGAGATTACGAATTAGAGCATCAGTCAGATGTATCTCGCCGGGTCTGTTACACCTGCTTCTTTGAAACCTTTTCTCCTTAAAAAACAGCTGTCACATTTGCCGCATGCAAAACCTTGAGGAGAAGGGTCATAGCAGCTGTGGGTTAGAGCAAAGTCAACCCCCAAATCAATCCCTTTTTGAATAATTTTTGCTTTGGTCAAGCGAATAAGCGGTGTCCTTATCCTGACTCTTGTGGTGCCTTCAACACCCGCCTTTGTTGCAAGATTGGCCATTCGTTCAAATGCGTCGATATATTCGGGCCTGCAATCCGGATATCCGCTGTAGTCAATGGCGTTTACGCCGATAAAAATATCGGATGATTTGAGAACCTCGGCCCATGCCAGGGCAAAGGAAAGAAAAATCGTATTTCTTGCCGGAACATAGGTAACGGGTATTTCCCGGATTATCTCCTGTTCATCCCTGTCTTTTGGCACATCGATATCATCGGTAAGAGATGAACCGCCTATTTGTTTTAAATCAATGTTGATGACAAGGTGTTCGGTGACACCAATGGCATTCGCCACTTTTTGGGCGGCCTCAAGTTCAAAGGAGTGGCGCTGTCCATAGAAAAAACTCAAACTGTAGATTTTAAAGCCTTCGTGTTTGGCAATTGCCATGGCAGTGGTGGAATCGATTCCTCCGCTGGAGAGTACAACGGCTTTCCGGGCTGAGTTCATATCCGAATCATACTCCTCTTTTTTTGTTCGGCCATATTGTTTTATGCAATTGGAGATGAAGCCTGATGTTCAGGTTGTCCTCAAGTATCCAAGCTGCAAGATCAGCGGGTGACATTATTCCGGATGCCGGAGAAAAGAGAATGTGATCCCCTAAAAAATCCGAGCAATGTAACGTAATGATATTTTTGGCATACATGTAATCTTCACGGTTTCCAACGACAAATTTAATCTGATCTTTTGGATGGAGCCTTTTTAAGTTTTTCAGATCATTTTTTTCTGATTCATTGCTTGAGGGGCATTTTATATCCACAATTTTTATACATCTCTCGTCAACCCGGCTGATGTCGAAACTCCCGTTGGTTTCCATCATAACCATATACCCGTTTTCAAGCAGCTTTGAAATCAACAAAGGGGTATCGTTTTGAAGCAAGGGTTCACCGCCGGTAATTTCAACCAGCGGGCATTTGTAAGCCGCGACCCGGCGCATGATTTGAGAAATTTTCATCTTTATCCCTTCTTCATAAGCATATTGAGTGTCGCAGTATGAGCATCTTAAGTTACATCCCGTGAGCCTGACGAATGTGCAGGGACGGCCGCTGTATATGGATTCACCTTGTATGCTGTAAAATATTTCGTTGACGATGAGGGCCATTTAAATACCTTTAACAAGTGTCCATCTATAAATGGTCTTTTTGCCCAATCT
>DNGT01000044.1 GCA_003486165.1 Desulfobacteraceae bacterium | reverse complement strand
GATGCAGCAGGAAACGGTCAGGAAGTACTACAGGCGCTGGAGAAGATTCCTTACGATATTGTATTGATGGATATACAGATGCCGGTGATGGACGGGTATACGGCCACGCGTCGAATACGCGAGTTGGAACTCAAGGCTCAACAGGTAAAACCCAATAATAATGACTCCGGAGGCATTTCGGATTCTGAGATTCAGCTTTCAGCACGATCGGGGAGAATACCTATTATCGCCATGACGGCCCATGCCATGAAAGGGGACCGTGAGAAATGCATCGCGGCGGGTATGGATGACTACACACCAAAGCCTATCAATCCAGAGGAACTATTGGAAAAGATCGAAAAGTGGACCCCGGTTGAACAAGATGTTCCTATCCAGAAGACCAAGGTTGAAAAAGTACGCTTGCATCCTGAAACCTCGGAAGAAACACAACCTTTAGACTTTGAAAAGGCCCTGGAGCGGGCAATGGGTGACAAAGAGTTTCTTAAAATGCTTCTTGGAGGGTTTGTTCGGGAGCTTCCGGATCAGATTGAATCATTAAAGGTTGCCGTTGCCGGCACAGATACGGTAGCGCTGACCGAACAGGCCCACAAGCTAAAAGGCGCAGCTGCCAATCTGAGTGCATATGGAGTTTCTTCTGCTGCAAAGTCTCTGGAAGACATTGGACGAAGCCAAAACATGGACGAAGCAAATCAAATACTGGAAATGTTGCTTCATGAAAGTAAACGGCTCACCGAATATATTGAACGAGCAGAATGGTAATCGGTAAGATTAAGTTTTACCCCGGTTGAGCAATAAAGCCCAATGGAATAATGGAATGATGGAATACTGTAAGGTTGTTTTATTAAAACATATTATTCATTTTTAGTTTTAAATTAACTCAAGATTGCATTATCTCAGTTCCCATTATTCCATGAATCCACTATTCCATCATTCCAATTACGAGCGAAGCGAACTTACTTAAAAATGAATGCCATCGTAGTTAGCGATTTACACATAGGCTCCCAATTTTTTTTGCATCATGACTTCGAGAACTTTCTTAACCATATCCCCGAAGATTGTGAACTGATCCTAAATGGCGATATTATAGACGATCCCAATAAAAAATTACAGCCGCCTCATAAACGGATTCTGCATCTTATTGAGCAAGTCTCACGCCGTCAGAGGGTCATTTGGGTGCGGGGAAATCATGACGATGGCTATGCTCAAAATGGTTTTAAGCATATACATTTCAAGACATATTACACCATCGAAAACAGATTGTTGATTGCCCATGGATATGACTTCGATGACATCATGCCCCGAAGTCAGGTATTTATCAAATCTTTTAAATTGGTTCACGATATAATGATTAAGTTCGGGTCAAGACCTGTTCATGTGGCTAATTATGCCAAGAAATTTGAGTTGTTGTATAAAGTCTTAAGAGATAATGTGATGAAGAATGCAGTAAATTGCGCCTTGGAAAATGGATATACGGCGGTCATTTGCGGCCATACGCATTATCCGGAAGACAGGGTTTACAATGGTATCAGATACATGAACACTGGAGCTTGGACCGAATCTCCGGCATTTTACCTTAAGATGATCGGCAATGAAATGACACTAAACCCCATCGCTACANNAAATAAACAAAAAAATGTACCAAGGATAACATGCAAGACAGAAAATCAGGCGGACACACTAAAAAAATCCTTGTTGTTGATGATCAGAGAAGCCAACTGAAATTAATGAAACAAATGTTGAAAAAAATTGGCTATATGGCTGTTACTGTGGACAGTGCGGAAGAGGCCGAATATATTTTGAGGGGTGAAGAATCCTTTTTAATGATCATTACGGACCTGAAGATGCCATGGTTAGATGGCCTGAGTTTCTGTAAAAAGGCGAAGATCATAGATCCTAATTTAAAAATATTTGCATTATCCGGATTCCTTTATGATTTTGAAATGAATGAGTTAGAGGATGCGGGCTTCGATGGGATTTATGAAAAACCCATCAACAAAGCACAATTAGTAGAAATGTTAAATGTTGGTATTGAAAAAAGTAAGACCTGAGCTGAGCGTTTCAAATTTTTAAAATGGTTAATTGAATCATATTTTTAATGTATTCTGGCATTCTGAATTTCAAGAATTTGAAACCCTGCGGGATTTGCAACTTCACCACATCTACTGCGTCAGATGCCGTTTCACATAGGCGACTATAGCGAAACGACATCTTCCTTGTATCTGCAGCAAACTTGAAAATCGCTCAACTTGGGTATGGCTTAACTTTTGCACCAATGACTAATGGGGTATAATCCTATCATTAATTGCTATTGTTCCGTTTTTCTCTGATTTCGATCTGGCTTTACTTTAAAAGTTCACCCAAACATATGACCATTTAAGATAAAAAAAATGGAGGATATTTTATGGACAGGCAACAGCAAGCCGAGGCACTCGCAAAATCATGGGAAAGTGAACCGCGATGGCAGGGGATTGAACGATCATACACGGCCGAGCAGGTGGTGAAACTTCGTAGCTCATTTCAGATAGAATATACTATCGCCCAACTGGGGTCTGAACGGCTCTGGAATCTGATGAACTCAGAACCCTATGTTCAGGCTTTGGGTGCGTTGACGGGTAATCAGGCCGTTCAACAGGTGTTGTCAGGGTTAAAGGCAATTTATCTCAGCGGGTGGCAGGTCGCGGCTGATGCAAATACGGCTGGACAAACCTATCCGGATCAGAGCCTTTACCCTGCCGACAGTGTCCCGGTTGTGGTGAGGAAGATAAATAATGCGCTGCTTCGTGCCGACCAGCTTCAACACCTTCACGACAGAGGAAACATTTATTGGTTGGCCCCCATTGTGGCAGATATCGAGGCGGGTTTCGGCGGGCCCCTCAACACCTTTGAGCTGACCAAGGCATGCATCGAAGCGGGTGCGGCGGCCGTTCATTTAGAGGATCAGATATCTTCCTTGAAAAAGTGTGGCCACATGGGCGGGAAGGTTCTGGCGCCGGTCTCGGAATATCTGCGAAAGTTGGTGGCTGCTCGGCTCGCCAGTGACGTCCTGGGTGTGCCTACGATCATGGTTGCGAGAACAGATGCCAAGGGTGCCCGTTTGACCCGAAGCGACATAGACCCCATCGACCACCCGTTTTTGACCGGGAAGAGAACCGTGGAAGGTTATTTCGAGGTAAAAGGCGGTCTGAAACTTGCCATTGCCAGAGCCCTGTCCTATGCGCCTTATGCAGATGTGATCTGGTGTGAAACCTCGACGCCGGATCTGGGAGAAGCCCGGGAATTTGCCCAGGCAATTCTGGAGAAATTTCCGAATAAATTGCTGGCCTACAACTGTTCACCCTCGTTTAACTGGAAACTGCATATGGATGATGCCACGCTGCTGAGATTTCAAGAGGAACTGGGAACCATGGGGTATAAATTTCAATTTGTCACCCTGGCCGGTTTTCACGCCTTAAATGCCTCTATGTTCGAATTGGCCCATGCTTATAAAGCAAAAGGAATGGCAGCATATTCGCAGTTGCAGGAGCATGAATTTCAGATGGAGCGTGAATTGGGCTACAGTGCGGTTAAACATCAATCTTTTGTAGGGGCGGGGTACTACGACGAAATTCAAATGGTTATCAGCGGCGGCGAGACGGCAACCGCTGCCCTGACAGGTTCCACCGAAGAAGAACAGTTTGAGGGATAAATCAACCGATCTTGCCATGAACCAGCCGCTTGCTTTGTTCATAGGGGAAAATATCGATGCTTTCTCCACCACTGATGCGGGATTGGATCTGATGCCAAAAACGTACATCGAACAGGTCCCCATGATGCTCAAGAAAAACCTCTTTTAACAATCCCTGCAACCCTATAAATTTTCGAAGTTCTTGGGGGAAAACATCATTTTCGCCAACGCCGAACCAGGGCTCGGCAGAGAGTTCATCATCATAACTTCTGGATTGGGGCATTACCCTGAAATTGCAGATAGACAACAAGCAAAGTTCGTCATAGTCGTAAAAGACAATACGGCCGTGGCGGGTGACTCCGAAATTCTTCAGCAAAAGATCTCCGGGAAAGATGTTTGAAGCTGCCAGGTCTTTTATGGCATTGCCGTAATCCACAACGGCAGTTAGTGCTTCTGNNAGGTGTTCGAATTCCTGGGCATCCACTAGCCGACCCGCGCGATCGTGCTTGAACACAAGGTCGTATTTGGCCATAACCGCATCCCGGGTGGTATGTTTAGGGTATGCAAAATGATCTTTGATGACCTTGAACACCAACTCATAGTCAGCCATGGTGAATACCTCCATGACCATGCCTCTTTCTCCCTCGGCGAGTTCGAACTTTTTGTCGGAACGGCTCAAATGATGCAGTAAATCGCAGTACAACTCAGATTTGCCGTGCTTGTTATAACCGATAGAAATATAGAGTTCGGCAATTCTCTTTCGAGGCATGATGCTTTTCAAGAAGCTCACCAATTCATTTGGTCTGTTGACGTCGACATGGAAATAGGAACGCGTAAAACTAAACAAAACACTCACGTCATTTTCATTCAAGATCACAGCATCCACTATGATTCCCCCCGGAGTATTGAGCAACGCCAACACCAGAGGGAAGAAATTCGAGCCATTGAACATCCGACCGACCAGATAAGCACCCTTTCCTCGATAGTGGACGGAGGTCAACATTTCCGCCCGATCGATGCATGGCGAATACCCACTGCTTTTGAGGTGGTCATCAATTTTTTTTGACACCAATTCCGCATCGCGCTGTATGTTTTCGTATGTCGTTTGATGCTCATAGTCGCGGAGGATAATTTCAATCAAGCTCTGGGTTGACTGGTTTTCGGCGTAGGTTCGATACGGGGGGGCAGGAATCTGGAAAAACTGAGTCCGAGTACAAGTATCGACAAATTCAATTTGGGGATCTACGCCAACCGTGGTAAATATTCGCCGGGTAACTGAATTGAAGAAGGTTTCGGCCAGCTCCCAAATGTCTAATTTACTGCTCAAACCAGAGTAGGCGGTCTTGATGCTCATCCATATCTCTTTATCGTTGATTCGATTGTTCAACAACCGTCTAATTTCAACGACAATCTGATTTACCACCTTCTTGTAGAGATCCAGCCTTTCGTCTGAATCGGCTTTCATCCCATGCCAATCCTGGTTTTCGAAGCGTGTTCTGGCCCGCTGAGTAATCACCTTGAATTTGGCTTGGTATTCATTAAAAGCTCTGATAATGGCCTCGGCACAGATATTGCTCAGTCGCATATGTATGGTTTTTTCGGTCATGAATAAATAATTTGGTTGCAATTNNACGGCAAAATATTCATGGCCCCCAACCAGATAGGTATCGTTGTGATCGGCTCCTGGAATTTCATAGAATTCTTTTGGTGAGCGGGCTTTTTCGAAAAGACGACGGGCCATGGAGACAGGGATGGTCTGGTCAAACTGTCCGTGGACGAACAGGATGGGTGATTGTATATGATCGATCAAAGACAGGCTGTCATATTTAACGCTTGACGCTGGAGGCGGGGTAAAAAAAGGAAAATAACGTTGCATCATGTCATCCGTGGACGTAAATGCCGCTTCCAAAATGACCCCCAGACATTGTTCTTTACTGGCAATATCAACGGCCAGTGCGGTTCCCAAAGACCGTCCGAACAATAAGATGGAAGATGTTTTGAACCCCTTTTCATCAATGAGATACCGGAAAGCACCATGGGCATCCGAGAAAGTCCCGGCTTTTGAGATTTCACCTTCACTCTGACCGTATTCACGGTAGTCAAAAATAAAGATGGGTATCTGAAGGGCGTCGTGCAATTTTTTTAGATTGTGAAGGCGATGGCTGATATTACCGGCATTGCCGTGGAACCAGAGCAATACCGCCCGCTTATCCGGCCCGTGGACAAACCAGCCGTGAAGCCGGGTGCCGTCT
>DNGT01000225.1 GCA_003486165.1 Desulfobacteraceae bacterium | reverse complement strand
ATCGTGCAAGTTGCAGTCCCATTCGTTGTACCAAAAAACAGGCCCGTTATCATCATCACCGATCAAGGGTGTGAGGGTTTTGCTGCTGTTCAATTGAGAAAGATCCAGCCATGACAGGTCAATCAATAGGTCATGTCTTGGCATATCCTTGTCTTTATTGTTTTGGCTGTTGAGCAGGATCGATTGAATATCCTCATGGGAAATAATCCCTTTATTGACGATCAATTTTCGACGAATATCCGACTTGTAAACCTTATATCCCTTGTTTGCCAGTTGAGTACTCAATTTCGCTGCCAGTTGCTCAAAATTGAGGTGGGACATAAAAAACAGATCGGATCGTAACCTCCATCCAAAAGGTGTTGGAATGAAGCTGTAATTTTTTTCCAATATCTCGGGTGCTTCAAAGGCTTTTAAAAGCATGTCAACATATGGATAGGCCATGGTCACCAGTTCGGCACAGGTTTCTACCGAATGGTCCGCAGCCATTGCCGTTTTAAACTGTTTTTCCGTCTGTTTTATAAAAGCTGCTGTTTTCTTATCAGGATCAACGTATTTATGAATGGCAATATTAAGAGCGATCTTGAGATACAAAAGAAAAACAGCATCCCAATGTTCTTTCTGTTTGATTATATCCAGGGCCTCTTGTTGAAGCACTGGCAGGGTCTGCCGGATAAGCCCCGGATACTGTCTGTCGAGCAGAAATCGTATGCGGCCGTGCTCGAAAGTGGTAAAAAGGTCGTCTGCCAACTCCGGGACCGGAAATAACAAGAAAAAACGCTTCAGATCAGAAATATGCTTATTATTTAAAATGGAATTCAACTCACAACTCTGGCCATTGATTCCTTCAAATCCAAAGCATTTTTCTGTTGCTCTTTCCAGATCAAAGTCAAAGGTACCGAATTCATAGAGTCCGGCCTCGAGCCGCGTAAGGCATTTATATAGTTTTTTGTTTTCGTCTTTTGTCGAAAACTTGCTGATTTCATCGGGCAGATAAATAAATTTTCCATCTGAACAGACAAAGGTTTCCTGGCCATAGGCCTTATATATTGGATCCGGTAAATTTGACACTGATTTTACGGATATTGACAGGTTGGTACGTGCCTGCAGATAGTTGTTTAGCTGTTGTCGAACCTCGGAAAGCGGGATCGTTACCTGCATGTTCGAATAGGTGTCGATGCCGAGTTTCGATTCCAACGATATAAATTTTGCTGCCAAATTAAATCTTTGATTTAATTTGTTTATTGTCAGGGAAATAAAATCGTACAGAGCGTCTTGGGAAAGCAGATACAAGCCTTTTTTCATTCCAAGCAAAAAGGGATCGAACAGGCGATGGTCGGCTTTTATCACCCGATGAAGCTGTTTGATTTGCCAGGCCCGTCTTGATGTAGAAAAAGATTGTATGGCCAGGGGGATATTATATGCAAAATTTTGGCACTGAACATAGGACATTGCCCCTGAAAACGTGTCGCCCAGAAGATCAACATAGGCACATGCGGAGTCAAAGTCCTTTTCGTTTAATAATTTCGATAGTTCGTCAAGGGGGTCTTTAAGGGTGTAGGTTCCCTTGCTTTGCATAATCATTAAAGTTTTCAACAAACGCTTTAAAAATATGGAATCACAGTGTTTTAATACCGGCACAAGATGTTCGGCCATAATGCGTCCCAATGTCGGACCTTTGTGACCGAAGTGGCGGATGAGTTCCCGATAGCGATAAAAATTTTCCGAACTCGTTTCTCCAATAAGATCCGCATATCCTTTGGCCACAGACTGACCAAAGGATATCTCCATAGACAGCGCCCAAAGTGTATCTTCCACCAAAATGGCAACATCTTCTTTCGGCACGGCAACGGCCTTATGAACCAACGATGTTTTGACCGCTTGAAACAGTTCCGGATCAGCCAAATTAAGCGGTTTAAGGATGTCTATTATGTTCATGATTTGTTAGGTCTGTGGAAGAATGCTGAACAGTGTATCTCCTAAAATACAAAAGAACAAAATGATGAATAACTCGGTACAATAGTCTTTTTTGAAGCGATTGTAAATAACCGAAACATTTCCAATTAAATTATCTTGAACTTTTATTGTTAGAACTGTAATAAAAAGTGTTACTATTTAATGAATCCCGATTTTCTTCATGCTGGCTTATTGGGTCGAGCGGCCAACCATAAAGCCTTTATCAGTAAAGGAGGATTTAACACCATGGGCAAATATCAAAACATCCTTCTTGTTTATCCCAAAGTCCCAAGCAATACATACTGGAGTTTTAAGTGTGCATTAAAATTTGTTCGAAAAAAAAGCGCCATGCCACCATTGGGACTTCTGACCATCGCCGCCCTTTTTCCGGATAGGTATCATCTGAAGCTGATTGACTTGAATGTTGCGCCTTTAAACGACAGCGATATTCAATGGGCGGATATGGTATTCATTTCCGCCATGATTGTTCAAGAAGATTCCATGAAAGAGGTGATTAGACGCTGCAGATGGTTTGGCAAAATCATAGTTGCAGGAGGCCCATTTCCGACGTCAAATCATAAGGACATTAACGGCGTCGACCATTTTCTCTTGGGAGAAGTTGATCAAACCTTGTCGGATTTTTTACAGGATCTGGAAAACGGCATCGCCAAACCTATTTATCCGAAACCGTGTTATCCGGATATCTCCAATCTGCCGACCCCGCTGTTCGATCTTTTAGATATTGACGCATACGGTTCCATGGCTGTTCAGTATTCCAGAGGCTGTCCCTTTCACTGTGAGTTCTGTGATATATGGACCATTTATGGCAACAAGCCACGCGTAAAATCTGCTGATACGCTTTTGCGAGAACTGGATACCCTTTATGATCTGGGGTGGCGGGGACCGGTGTTTATTGTTGATGATAACTTCATCGGCAACAAGAAACGGGTTAAGATCGATCTTTTGCCGGCGCTAAAAATCTGGCAAATCGAGCATGATTACCCTTACCATTTTTTTACCGAAGCCAGTATTAATATGGGCGACGATGAGGCGCTGCTGAAGGCCATGCGGGAGGCTGGATTCAACCAGGTCTTTATCGGGATTGAAACCCCTGATCCCAAGAGCCTTGAAGAAACCGGCAAGATACAAAATCTGAAAGCGAACATGGAGCATTCCATTCGAACGATTCAACGACACGGAATGGAGGTCATGGCAGGATTTATCATCGGCTTTGACAGTGATAAAGAGGATATTTTCGACCGGCAAATTACCTTTATTCAACAAAATGCCATTCCCAAAGCAATGATCGGCTTCTTAAATGCCCTTCCCGGGACCCGTCTTTATCATCGGCTGATGATGGAAGGCAGAATATTAAAGGCGTCTCTCGGCAACAACACCCATTGCATGACCACCAACTTTAAAACCATCATGGACCCGAACCGTTTAAAAGAAGGTTATAAAAGAATTCTGTCCTGTATTTATGATGTCAATCTGAAAAACTATTTTGAACGTTGCAGCCATTTTTTGGATAATATAGAGTATACCGGTTATTTTCAGAGAAAAATTTACGTTAAAGATCTAAAAATTTTCTTCAGATCCATTTGCTGGCAGCCTTGGACACCATACGGTTTTCAATATCTCAAATTTGTCTTTCGGAGTATGATCAAACACCCCAACATTTTTGGCGAAGCCATCTCTTTATGCATTTCCGGACATCATTTTTACACCATTACACAATATACATTGAAGACCGAAAAAATTGCGTCGGTCCTTGATGAAAAATATCGTAATTTTTGTGATTTGGTGAATCAATATTCCGAAGCCATGATGAACAATTCAAAAGAGAACTATCAATATATGGTCAAGCTTTTGAAAAAGCAGGTCAAGATACTCAAGCAGATGCAATACAGCGTCAACAAAATCCATGCAGACTACCGCTATGAACTCAGTCAAAAATATGTTGAACTCTCAAGGAAAATGAGGGAAAAACTGACGAATTTCGAGGCCATGGTTCTGGGAACTGCCGCTTCTTCCCGGAAATAACCGAATGTCGGGATTTATCGGAATTTCCAAAGGTCTCTCTTTTTCCTGTTCTCCATTCCCCCCTTCATAATTTACAGATCGGAAACTTTTTTCTAATTTCAGATGTTATCTTCTTTGTTAAGAGGTAATATGGTTGACCTTTGCTATGGTTTAATATTAGTTTGTGTCCATCCATAAATGGCACCTTTTGGCTAAAGCCGGCGTTCTCAACCTTTTCGCAATTCTCGATGTAGCGCCGATATGCCTGTCGAAGATCCTGAGGTTTTTGTCGGGAAACCTAAATAAACCATTTCTGGATGGACACTGGTTAATACATCGATAAAAATACGCTCTATTTTTTTATTGACAGGGCATACCACGATGTGCCACTAATGCAGGGTTTGATACTATATGTCTCATCTTACTAAGATAAAGGGAGAAGTCTATGGACAGTGAAGAGTTTGCAATATTTCGGAAAAAATTAAACAAAACCCAAAAACAGATGGCGAATCTTTTGGGGGTATCGATCAAAGCCATACACAGCTATGAGCAGGGCTGGCGAACCGTGCCGCCTCATGTGGAAAGACAGATGTTTTTTCTAATGGCCAGAAAAAGGGGTATCCTAAAAGCGCAAAAACCATGCTGGACGGTCAAAAATTGCCCCCCAAAACAAAAAAAAGAATGTCCTGCATGGGAGTTTCAAGCGGGAAAGTTTTGCTGGTTCGTTAATGGAACCATCTGCTGTGGCACGGCGCATGAAAAATGGAAAGAAAAGATGAAATTATGCCGATCTTGCAAGGTCCTGACGTCGATCATGTAATATGACAATCGTCATGCTCCTGACAAAAATCAAACGAACTTAAATAAATCCTTGCCCCATATCCACACGTTACATTGGCAATTTAAAAGGTAAGGCAATGAATACGCCTGTTACAGATCAAAAAAATGTCACCCAGCCTAATCCTGCCAAAAAAAGAAAACTCATCGGCGACAGAGGAAATTATTTTTTAAACAGAATCCAGGGGGAGACCGGTGCCAATGTTTCGGCGTGTTACCAATGTGAACGCTGCACCAATGCCTGTCCGGTCAGCTATTTTATGGACATCAAACCCCACCAGGCCATGCGTTATGTTCAACTGGGATGGCGCGAAGACCTGTTAACATCGTCGACCATATGGGTATGCCTGTCCTGTGAAATGTGCACCACATACTGCCCCAATGAAGTGGGTGTTGCGGAAGTCATCAATCATTTGAGAAATATTGCAGCACATTCGTCCATCACACCCAAAGAAAGGAACCTTGCCGTATTTCATCAGACATTTCTGGAAGTGCTGAGAAAATCCGGCAGAGTCAACGAGTTCCGGTTGATGAACGCATATTATTTAAAGCCGAATATATTGCATGAAAAAATAAAAAGCGGGAGCTTTAAAGAGGAGATTTTACTGGGGTTGACCCTGTTTAGAAAAGGAAGACTGAAACCGTTCACCGCCAGGTCAAAAGCCATCAAGGATATTCAAAAAGCCTATAAACAGGCCCGCGGAGAAATTGTTTGATGAAATTGTCTTTTTATCCCGGCTGTTCATTGGAAGGCATGGCCGTCGATTATGCCAGATCCATTGATGCGGTATTTCAAGCACTGGATATCGATTTGATTGAAATCGACGACTGGTCCTGTTGCGGCGCCACGGCCGCCCACAGTCTCAGCGAGGCCATGTCGGTCATTTTGCCGGCAAGGAATCTGTATGCTGCGGAGCAAATGGGGCTCGATATCGTATCTTGCTGTGCCAACTGTTTCAATCGTCTCCGGTTTTCCCAGCAGATGATACAGAAAAGAGTTTTGGATATTCCCTGGCCGGTGACCGGTGATCTGAAGGTTCATGATATGACGCGTTTTCTGGCAGATCCGGACATGATCAAACAGATCGAAAAACGGGTATTGAAACCTTTAAGCGGTTTGAAACTGGTCTGCTATTATGGCTGCCAGATGGTGCGTCCGCCGAGAATTACCGGTTATACGGATTATGAAAACCCCCAGACATTGGATCGCATCTCCACAGCCACCGGCGCCCAGGTGATTGACTGGTCTTACAAAGCAACCTGCTGCGGTGCCAGCATCGGTATCGCTCGAAGGGAAATTGGAGATTCCTTGACAAAAAGACTATTGGATAAAGCACGTCAGGCCGGTGCTGAAGCCATCGTTGTGTCTTGTCCGTTGTGTCAGTCGAATTTGGATATGATTCAGAAAGATGGTTTAGAAAGGCCGATTCCGATATTTTATTTCACCGAGTTGCTCCGGTTGAGTTTCAGCGACAGGGGAAATCCGAGGTGGTTCAAGACGCATTTTGCGAATCCTGTTCCGCTGTTAAAAGCCAAAAGGCTCCTGCGATAATTATGGCGTTTGATCTTAAACATCCGGTGGGAAAAGTCATCGTTGTCGGGGGCGGCATCGGCGGTATTCAGTGTGCTCTCGATCTGGCGGAAACCGGCTTTTACGTTTATCTTATTGAAAAGTCACACACTTTGGGCGGAACAATGGCCCAGCTGGACAAAACCTTTCCTACCAATGACTGCTCCACCTGCATGTTTTCTCCGAAGCTTGTCCAGGTGGCCGGACATGCGAACATCGAAATTTTGACCACAAGTCGCATTCTCGAACTTAACGGAGATCCCGGTCGATTCACCGCCCACATTGAAAAACGTGCCAGATATATCAATGAAGAAAAATGTATTGCATGCGGAAAGTGTGCTGAAAAATGCCCCAAAAAAATACCGGACCCCTTTAACGGAGAGCTGGGGATGCGAAAAGCGGCTTTTTTAACTTTTCCCCAAGCTGTTCCGTTAAAATATGCCATAGATGGCGAGCATTGTCTTTATTTAACCAAAGGAAAATGCGGTGTATGTCAAAAAATATGTCCTGCCGATGCCGTTGAATACGACCAAAAGCCTGAGCGCCTTCAAATTGACGCCGGTGCGGTGGTGATCTCAACCGGTTTCGAGCTGGCGTTGACAGCCAAAGAAGGAGAATTTGGCTACGGAAGATATCAAAATGTTGTCACGTCTTTGCAGTATGAACGGATGTTGTCGGCCACCGGCCCTTATGAAGGACATCTCAAACGGCCTTCTGATGGAAAAGTTCCTAAAAACGTTGCCTGGATTCAGTGCGTAATGTCCCGGGATCCGGCCCGAAACCGCCCCTTTTGCTCTTCGGTCTGCTGTATGCACGCCACTAAACAGGCTGTTTTGACCCGCTCCCATGAGCCGGAAACCCAAGCCACCATTTACTTCATGGATATTCGAGCCCAGGGTAAAGGATTTGACGATTATGTGGATCGCGCACGTTTTAGTCACGGCATACGATACCGGCGATCCATGATTTCTCAGGTCTATCTGAATCCTGAAACCGAAAATCTGATTATTGAAACATTTGATCATCATCTCAATCGAAAAAAGGAAGAAGAATACGATCTGGTGGTTCTTTCCAGCGGCTTCAAACCGTCAGAGGGTTTTATCGACCTTTCCAGAAAGTTGGGGCTGGTCGCGAACCCTTATGGATTTTTAACCACCGAATTTGATGAACCGGTTTCCACGTCCCGACCGGGTGTCTTCGTATGCGGCGGTATCGAATCTCCCAAAGACATTCCCGAAACCGTCATCCAGGCCGGTGCTGCTGCCTCCGAAGCCTCCATCCTCATCAGCGAGGCCAGACATACTGAAACGGTGGTGGAAGAGACATTGGAGGAAAAACCCGTTGAAGCCGTTCCCAGGGTGGGGGTTTTGGTGTGCCATTGCGGCAACAATATCGCCGGAGTCGTGGATATCCAGAATGTGTTAGAGGACGTGAAAAAACTTCCCCGCGTGGTGTTTGCCACCGATTTTATGTTTACCTGTTCCACAGAAACCCAGCATACCATTGTCGAACTTATTAAA
Organism: Desulfobacteraceae bacterium; assembly: GCA_003486165.1. Classification (GTDB taxonomy): domain Bacteria; phylum Desulfobacterota; class Desulfobacteria; order Desulfobacterales; family UBA11574; genus UBA11574. The sequence continues at coordinate 1,084 of DNGT01000225.1, read as the reverse complement.
GAACACCGGTTGAACCGTGTGGTGGTGGCGGCATGCTCGCCGAAAACCCATGAGCCCCTGTTTCAAGAAACCCTAAAAGAAGCAGGCTTGAACCCCTATCTGTTCGAGCTGGCCAGCATCCGGGATCAGTGCTCATGGGTTCACGGGAACAATCCTGAAAAAGCCACTCAAAAGTCCAAGGAACTCATCCGAGCCAGTGTGGCCCGGGCCATTCGGCTTGAGCCACTGTATGACAAATCATACCCTGTGGTTAATGAAGGGTTGATCGTCGGCGGCGGCCTGGCCGGCATGACGGCTGCATTGACCATTGCCGACCAGGGATGTCATGTTCACCTGGTGGAAAAAAGTGATGTCCTGGGAGGATTTGCACAGAATCTCAAATTCACACTGGAAGGACATTCTCCTTCTCGGTTGATCCGCTATCTCATCGAAAGGGTCACCCATCATCCCAATATTTCTGTTTATCTGAATAGCACACTTGTTTCCCACGGCGGACATCTGGGCGCATTCAACGGTTCGGTTCAAAAAAAGGACGAACGAATCGATATTCAATATGGAGCAGTGATTGTGGCCACCGGCGGGCGTCCGTATGAACCCAAGGAATATCGTTACGGCCAGGATGACCGCATTCTCACCCAGGTGGAGTTTTCAAAACGTCTTTTGGATGATCCCTTATGGGCCCGTCAACTCAAACGAATTGTCATGATTCAATGCGTGGGGTCACGGGAACCCGATTTTCCCTATTGCAGCCGAGTGTGTTGTTCGGCAGCCGTAAAGAACAGTATCCAGTTCAAGGAAATGAATCCCGGTGCGCAGGTCGTTGTGTTGTATCGAGATGTCAGAACCTTTGGCTTTAAAGAACTCTATTATTTTAACGCCAGGCAAAAAGGCGTCCTCTTTTTCCGGTATATCCCTGAAGAAAAACCATTGGTATATGATAACAGCGGAAAATTGATCGTCGATTTTACGGATCGAAGCTCTCATCAGGATTTTCGTGTTGAGCCTGACCTGGTGGTGTTAAGCGCCGGTATTCGGCCTGGTGAAGGCGCCCGGCAGATTGCCCGAATTTTTAAACTGCCTACCG
>DNGT01000390.1 GCA_003486165.1 Desulfobacteraceae bacterium | reverse complement strand
ACTTTCGTAATCTCTTTAAGTGCCCGATCCTTAACATTTTTCATGTCATTAACTGGATGGCCATTAAATGCTCCGGTCCTTTCAAAAAATAACCTTATATAACGTTCATTTACACCATTTTTTATCATTTTTGTATAGAGACTTAGGGCCCCGGGATACATTATCAATTTTTCAATAAAAACATCTGAATTCTTTAAAAGATAAAGCATCTCTTTTATACTCATCAGTTCTTGTTTTACTTCTCCAATCATGTTCGGACTCTCATCTGAAATATTTTTTGTTCCAGTCAGGGCTGTTATTTCAAAAACATCATCTTCACCTAGTTTCGATATTTTTTGTGTGGAAAGAATCATTGCATCCGGTCCCAGTACGTTTTTAACCTTTGCGCTTGCTTCTTTGATTGTTCTCGCTCGATATTTCTTAACCTGCATGGCTTAATTTTACCTTTCCAATAGCTTTAAAGCCTACATCATTCAAAAGTTCACTTTGAGATAATATCATTAATGAGGGTACAAAGTATTCTATCATCTTTCTCAAATGTCTTCTTATTACGGGTGTCGTTAAAAGAATCGGTTGAATATTTTTAGACATCGCCTTTTCCGCTTCCTTTTTGATCGAAGAAATTATGGAGTCTGCAATGTTTGGATCTACGGATAAATATGAACCGTGTTCTGTTTTTTGTATCCCCTTAAGAAGAATACTCTCAACATCTTGAGACATTGTTATCAGTTTTAAATAACCATCTTCTCCTATATGAGGACTGATAAAGGATCTGGACATTTTGTTCCTCACATATTCGGTTAATAAATCAGGATCCTTTGTCAATGGAGCACAGTCGGCAAGTGTTTCGACAATAGTCAAAAGATCCCTGATAGATATGCGTTCTTGCAAAAGATTTTGTAATACTTTTTGAACAGCCCCTAATGAAAGAAGATTCGGCACAAGTTCTTCAACCGCCTTTGGATAAGTCTTTCTGAGATTATCCAGCAAATTTTGAACTTCTTGTCTGCCTAACAGTTCTGAAGCATGTTTTCGGAGAACCTCTGTTAGATGAGTGGCCATGATCGTAGCATCATCAACAACGGTATAACCCGAAAGTTTGGCCTCCTCTTTTCTTGCTTCGGGTATCCAGCATGCGGGGATGTTAAATGCCGGCTCTTTTGTTTCTATTCCTTCAATTTTTCTTGTAGCATCTCCTGGATCCATAGCCAGATAATGATTCACCATTAATTCAGCTCCGGCAATTTTTACACCTTTGAGAAGAATCTGATATTCGGATGAATTCAGCTGCAGATTATCTCTGATATGAATCGGCGGAATAATCATTCCCATTTCGACAGCAAACTGACGTCTTATTGAGCGGACCCTATCAAGAAACTTTCCGCCCTGCTCTCTATCCACCAAAGCAATGAGACCATATCCTACTTCCAACTCAAGAGGATCAATCGTCAGTAGATGTTCCACGGGTTCGGGCCCTTCATCGATTGCTTCCCTCTTTTTAACCTGAATTTTTTCATCTTTTAATTGCTCTTTTTTCTTTTCAAACACAAAAACGCTTATCCCAATGATTACTGAAAGCATCATAAAGGGGATATGCGGCAAACCTGGGATGAGACCGAAACAAAATATAGTTAATGCTGAAAGATAAATTGCCTTTGGATAACTAGAAAATAGTTTTCCAAAATCCTTGCCCATGGTCCCCTCTGAGGCCGCCCTGCTAACGACAATTCCTGCCGCCGTGGATATGATGAGTGCNNAGCACGCCGATAATAAATCCACCGAATATATTAATAATGGTAATTATAATTCCCGCAATAGCATCTCCTCTGACAAATTTAGCCGCACCATCCATAGATCCGTGAAATTCGGCCTCCCTTGTGATGGTCGTCCGGCGTTCTTTTGCTTCATTTTCATCGATAAGACCAGCGTTGAGATCCGCATCTATACTCATCTGTTTACCGGGCATACCATCTAATGTAAAACGAGCAGCAACTTCAGCGATCCTGGTGGCACCCTTTGTAATTACAACAAAATTAACAATCACCAGAATAATAAATACAATAACACCGACAACGTAATTTCCACCGACCACAAAACTGCCAAACGATTTGATAACTCTTCCTGCAGCCAAAGATCCCTCATTTCCATGTAAAAGTATCAATCTTGTCGATGCGACATTGAGAGACAGCCTGAAAAGAGTCGTCACAAGAAGCAAGGGGGGGAATATGAAAAAGTCTAGAGGTTTAAGCGTATACATAGCGATCAAAAGAATCGTTATGGCAACTGTGATGTTTAATGCCAGTAGGAAATCCAAAAGTATCGAAGGTAATGGAATTATCATTACCACCAGGATAGTGACCACACCAATGACTGTCATTATCTCACTAACAGATGTGGGATCAGCTTTTGATTTTATAACTTGTTCCATCTAAATTTCCTTAAAACTATTTTATGACACTCCATGAGCATAATTTGACTTTAATCTGTAAATATAAGCCAAAAGCTCGGCAACCGTTTGATAGAGTTCCGGTGGTATCTCCTGACCGACNNTTCGAAGCTACATCTTTTATCTTTTCGGCTATTTTTCTCGACCCTTTTGCGATTAATTTTGGTGCATTCATGGTCGAACTATCATACTTCAAAGCAACAGCAAGATGTGTTGGGTTGGTAATAACAACGTCGGCCTCAGGAACTGCCTGCATCATCCTTTTTCTGGCCATCTCCATCTGAATGCTTTTTATCCTTGATTTTATCAAAGGATCACCTTCTGACTTTTTAAAATCATCCTTTACTTCTTGTTTGGTCATCTTAATTCTTTTTTCAAACTCCCATCTCTGAAATGCGTAGTCGATAATAACCAGAATAATCATTGCCAATGAACACCGGATAAATATCTTAAAAAAGATTTTGAGGATATAAACGAAAATTGAATTAAGTTCCATATCGCCCAGGAGAACAAAATTGTTCATCTCACCTTTTACTGTATGGAACGCAATCCCGCCCACAATGGCTAGCTTTAGCAATGATTTGATAAATTCCATGAAAGCCTGTTTGGAAAAAAGCCTTCCAAACCCTTTAATTGGATCTATTTTTGACAGTTTGGGGATGATCGATTCGCCGGATAAAATAAAGCCCACCTGCATGATATTCGATAGAATCGCCGTAATAAAAATTGCTGCAAAAAGTGGAGAGAGCAAAATGATGAGCCGGCCAATAATATTTTGAGCAAATTTTAAAAACTCAGGAATATTAAAATTATGTATAGAAGGAAGAGAAAATGCTCCTTTCATAATTATCTGGATATGGTTGTACATAAATGACCCAAAAAGAGATAAGGAGATAAGAGCGGCAAGGAGCACAGCCACCGAAGGCAATTCCTTGCTTTTTGCCACCTCTCCCTTTTCTTTGAGTTCCTGCCTTTTTCTAGGGGTCGGTTGTTCAGTTTTTTCTTCAAAACTCTGTTCAGCCATTTTTTATATCCTAAACCATTGCATGGTATTTATCAGCATATGGCCAAGATTTTTAAGATATGTCTCCATGAATTTCAAAACCACATTTAACGACACACCAAAAAACAAAAGACCGATAATGATTTGAACCGGGAATGCAACGATCATAATATTCATTTGNNGCTCCAATCTTTACGGAAATAGCAAACATATCACCATATATGGGCACCATCTTATTAAACATTTCAACATCTAAGCCGAAGGATCCGACAGGTATAATCTCAAAGCTATCCCTTACAGCGCTTAGCAATATATGATGTCCATTTAGCAATAAAAAGAAGATCATGGCCACAAGATACGCCAAATTTGCAAGAATCGAGATTTGGGCACCGCTTTGAGGATCAATGATGTTTGTAATCGCAAAACCGGTTTGAAAGCCCACCATCTGACCCATCATCCTTATCCCCTCGAAAAATACCAAAACCAATAGTCCCAGGATTATGCCGATGATAAATTCGGTTAATATCAACTGGGCCATTCCAATTATTGTGGAAGGAAATTCGACCATTTTAGTGTTAATCACGGGAAAGAGAATTATAGTAATCACAAAAGCCAGCCCTGCCTTTGCCAACATGGGGATTACCCTTGCATTAAAGAACGGAAGCATCTGAAAAATAATGCCGACTCTTATTAGAACAAGAAAAAAGGCTTTAAATTCTCTATAAGGTATGGACAGAATATCCACTGCTTTCCCCATTATCTTATATAATATGGTATCTGATTTATCGTTGTCACTGTAAATTGCATGAGCTGTTCAAGCATCCAGCTGGAAAAAAATAAAAGCGCCACCAAGACGATCAAGATCTTTGGTACGAATGTTAACGTCATTTCCTGAATTTGAGTCACCGCCTGAAAAATACTAATAGCAACTCCGACAATAAGCCCTAAAACAAGCATGGGCATAGATATAAATAGAGTAACTTTTATGGCTTCCTGAGCAAAATTTACAACAAATTCCGGAGTCATTTTTATCCACCCACAAAACTCTTTACCAGCGAACCTACGATTATATTCCAACCATCAACCAAAACAAACAGCATAAGTTTAAATGGCAATGATACCATTATTGGCGGAAGCATCATCATACCCATGCTGAGCAACACACTTGCCACGACCATGTCTATGATTAAAAATGGCACGAACAGAACAAATCCGATAATAAATGCGGTCTTCAGCTCGCTTATTACAAAGGCAGGGATAAGAACCGTTATCGGGATGTCATCTTCATTTTTAGGTTTATTTATCTTGGCCATTTTTATAAATAAGGCCANNTGAAGGTAGGGCTGTAATGAATTATTATTAATCTTCTGCCAGATCGGCATCATAATAAAGAAGGTTAAAAATAAAGCAAGCCCGGCAATAATCTGGTTAGATGGTGTTTGTTGAGTTCCTACTGCTTGTCTTAAAAAAGAAAATACAACGGCCAATCTCGTAAAAGATGTCGTGAGTATCAGAATAGCCGGTGCAAGAGTAAGAACTGTTAGTAAAAAAACGATCTGTAATAAAACGGAAACGTCGCCGGGATCTCCACCCTTTTCTATACCGAATCGAAATGAGGGCAATATAAAATCTGCTGCCAAAACATTTTCTA
>DNGT01000385.1 GCA_003486165.1 Desulfobacteraceae bacterium | reverse complement strand
GTCATACAGGTGTCTTTATCCGATTCTTCAAGGAGCCTGAACCTGACAAGATTCGATAAAATGTGTTGACTGACATGGATCTTTTGATCCAAATCCGGACGGGGTGCTATACGATAAACTTCATTTTCCAAAATTGAATACAGCGTCTTCTCAAGCAGACGGGAACGTGAAAAAAGAACGATTTTTCGATTAGAGAGCAGGATATTTTTTACAATCGGATCGATATGACCCGAATAGAGGGTTGCAAAGGCTGCAGCCTCTAAAGGAAACCATTTATCTACAATATCGAGCTCCTGAGCAAGTTGTCCAATGCTGCTTTGACAGACAATCGCTATGGAACCGAATAATTGTTTAAGTCTTAAAAGTGCCGGAAAGGTGGAGACAATATCACCCAGTGCACCGTGATGGATAACAAGAATATGGTTTTTTGTCATAAATTAACGAATTGTCGTATAATTGGGACCGGCAATCAACAGGTTGTTGGTGATCGTTGCCTGTATCTTTTCCATCTTGCTTCCAACNNACAATATCTTTGATGACGCCATGGCCGTATGCACCCAGAATTACGAGCGCATCATGGGGAACCTCGTAGAGATTATCTTCAAAATTATTGTTCTCAAAAAAATCCCATTGTTTGACATAAAGGTCCATATCTTTTTCAAGATTTCTGTCCTTAACCATCTGCTGATAGTCTTCCTTTGAAGACTTACCTGTCTGGGTGAAAACATCTAACGACATACCGGAAGCCCTGGCCACATGAAATCCCAGCCGGAGCGCTTTGACCGAATTGACCGACCCGCCGAAAAATACCGTAATGCTTTTCCAAGGTTTAAAGACAGGGCTCGTGATTAACACCGGAAATCTGGCTGACTTTACAATCCGTCTCACCCGAGGACCGATGTATCCGAGACCTATTTTTGAAGATATGTCGCTGACGCTCCTGGGGCAGCACATATAATCAAAGTTCGTGTGTATGTCCGGCAGCGTCGAGGCCGTAAAATGTTTTGGATCTAAGAATCGTGCATTCATCCCTGCCTGTTCTAACAGTTCGGTGGCATGTTTTAAAGCGGTTTCCGGGGATGTAAGATAGGATTTGTCAAGATCAACCTGGACCACATCGTTGTCAAAATACATTAAAAATTTTGTGGTCTTGGGAATGTATATCACCGGAGAGGCCCCGACCTTGTTACAAAAATAGATCGATTGAAGGAGCGTTTCTCTCCCAAAGGGATTATTTCTAAAAATATGAAGCAGTCGGTTTTCCATTTGGTTCTCCTTTTATCATGTTTTTTACTTTTTCATCCCGTTTTCAATGCCCAGGGACCTTTGAAAAAGACTCATTTTTGTTCAAGTTCAAGGAAAGCGAAAATTTTAACCATAGGAATACATTGAGTATTTNNGGATTAAAATTTGAGCCTGACACAAAAATTGGGCAAAAAGGAGGTTTTTGCAAAGGTTCCTCCAATTTAGTGGCTGGTCTGAACCATGAGCTCCTTACGATATTGATCCAGGATAGTCGCTTTGGAAATTAGACCGATGAACCTGTTGTTTACGACCACCGGCATGGAAAACAAGCCTTTCATATCCATTTTACGGACAACATCTAACAAATCATCATCCGGATGAGCCACTTCAACCTGAGTATTCATGATTTGTCCCAAAAAAACAGCATCATACATCACGGGATCAAACAGATGCGGCCGAATATCATCCAAATGGATCATTCCCAAAAAATTACCGGTCTGGTCGTCTTCCACCGGAAAATAGTTCCGGTGGGATTTTTTGATAATAGCAATAAAATCCCTCAAAAGCATACTCTGCTTGACAACAATACAATCCTTTTCAATAAGTTCCGTTACATTCAGATCTGACAAAACCCGGGCATCGGTGCCGGGTCTTAACAAATGTCCGTGTTCCACAAGATCCTTCAGATAATAGGATGCCGGCTCGAAATAATGGCAGAGCGTGGTCGTCACCGCAGACACCATAATTAAAGGGAGGATGACTTCCCATCCGCCGGTAATCTCGATGATGAGAAAAACTCCGGTCAACGGCGCCTGCAGCATGCCGCTGATCAACCCGGCCATTCCCAGAAGTGCATAATATCCTTCGTTGACCCATGATACGGACGGCCAGAACAGAGCAAGAAGATGATGATAGGTCACCCCGACAAGGCTCCCGACGACCAGACATGGTGCGAATATGCCGCCGGAACCTCCCCAGCCCAGAGTCAAAGCAGTGGCTGCAATTTTGGCAAATGACGCCAGTGCTACAACGGCAAGCACCTGGCCGTATTCCCCTTCGATCAGAATTTTGACCGTATGGTACCCTTCCCCCAGCACCACAGGAAGAAAAAAACCAATGACACCCACCGCACATCCGCCCATGGCGGCCCTAATCCATATGGGAGCTGAAACTTTATGTGATACAGTATGCATGGATCTTAGCATGCGTGTAAGGAGAATGGATGCCGCTGCAGACATAACGGCCAAACCGAGACAGGCAAAGATATTTAGCAGGTCAATATTGAAAAGGTGATGCCGAAACGGGATCTGATTCCCTTGAAGAATACGACTGATTTCTGTACCGGCAAC